>SKKR01000287.1 GCA_007123655.1 Thermomicrobiaceae bacterium | reverse complement strand
TTCAGTTCGCGCGTCTGGCTGGTCGACCGCAGAACCTACCGCAAATTGCGGCGAGCGATTGTGATAGAACAGCATCATCGCGGTGAGAAGCCCGGTCGTGATGTACGCATTGACGACGATCGCGAACGGGACACTCCACTGCGTGTCGGTGAATACCTGCAACGCGACCGGAGTTCCAGTTCGGATGACCAGTGCGATAAGGAGTAAACCGGCGACGGCGAGGAGGTTGTTCGTCAGCAACTGATAGCTGGAGCGCACCGCCCACATGACCCGATGTTCTCCCAAGGCGATGGCCTGCATCCCGAAGAACGACACCAGACCGAACCAGGAGACGAATACCAGAGTCACGAGGAAAAGCAGCACCCAGGGCATGATTCCGAGCAAGTACAGAACGACGGCAATCAGCGCGAACGGCAACATCAGGAACGCAACCAGTCCGATCATCGTCATACCCAGTCCGGCCGCCCGAACCGACGTCGCAAGCACGTCTCGGATGTATCCGAATCCCCAGGCCGGCTGGTTGATAACGATCCGTCCAATCATCGTCAGGTACATCATCCCGATTACGAATGCCGCAAACCCTGTAAGCGCAACCATAATTAGTGCCGGTTCGCCGGTCAGTTCGTGGTGTGTGCCACCGGGCAGTTCTGGAACAGGCCCAGTACCAGTCCCGTCAAGTAGCGTCGGTAAGAGGCTACTGAGCAGGGAAACAAGCTCAAGTCCTGCGAGCCAGTCGGAGAACACATCAAATGCCGTCCGCGCCGCGCCGGTAATCCGCAAGTCCACACTCGAAAGCGGTTCAACGATCGAAACTCTCCACCCCGTCCAGATCACGACGTCAAGCAAGATCGGCAACCAGATCAGATACGGCCGTTTGTTGAGGAGACCGAATGCCTGTCCAACCGTATCGATGACGCCAGCGGAGTCGCTGTCGGTTCCCTCAGGCTCACGCTCCGGATGGCTCATTGGACCTGACCGATCTAGTATCGATCGATCTCGAGCAACCGCTCGTCGCTGATTCCGAAGTGATGAGCTACCTCGTGGATAACCGTCTCGCGCACCACCTGCTCCACGGAGGTACCGGATTCTCTGGCTTCACTCAGCACCGGCCCCCGAAAAATGGTGATCATGTCTGGAAGAACCAGACCATACGACGAGACGCGGTCGATGTGCGGGATTCCTTCGTACAATCCAAGCATGGTCCCGCCTTCGTCCAGTCCGTTTTCCTCGAACTGTTCTTCAGACGGCCAGTCCTCAACAATTACCTCGACGTTGTCCATGTGTTCCAGGATCGCCTTCGGAAGCTCATCGAGCGCATTTACGACGAGTTGCTCGAACTCTTCAAACGACACATACATCACAGACATCCCCCACCGTCGAACACGTCTAATCTTACCAAATCCAGGGGGTAACGCCCGGTTGCCAGCGATATAACAAGCTTTAAGCTAACGACTTATGACAAGTAGCACGCATACGACCGTTAGTGCTGCGAGCGCCGAGATCGCCCCGGAATCGCCCAGACTGGATGCCAGCAGGTAGCTGGAGAAGGAAGCAACCGTGAACGCGAGAAACAGGATGAGATCGAACAGTACCGGGTTTGCTTTCCGTAATGATTTCAATCGCAAGCCCCTAACCGAGCAACTGCGCGGCGAGAAATGTCACGATTCCGATAATCGCGGTGACAATTAGCCCGTATTTGACCCCGGTTCGGACAACCGGTCCTTCCCTCCCTGAGAGCCCGACCGTGGAACACCCCACAATAATCTTGGCGGGAGCAATGATGCTCCCGAGCGCCCCCCCGGTCGTTTGCGCGGCGAGGATCAGTCCCACTTGCAGGTCAAGAAGCAGCGCGGTATCCAGTTGCAGCGCCCCGAACAGGATATTTGAGTTCGTGTTCGAACCTGTCATGAACGCGCCAAGCACGCCAATAAACGGACTCATCAGGGGAAATGCTTCTTCGGCAACTTCGGCAATGCCCTGCGCCAGCAGGTGCGTCATCCCCGAATCCATCATGACCAGCGCCATGCCAACCAGCGTCACGATGCCGAGGCTCGCCGAAACCGACGCCTCGACTGCGTTTTGCACAATGCGACCAAACGCGCCCGGTTTGTACATGCCGGCTCGGCTGTAGATCGTCAGACCGATGGTCGCAGTGTAAAGCAGAAGCGCGCCAGGATGACTGAATACGTCGATCGAGCGATAGGAGTCGACAGCTTCATTGGTCCAGCCATAATCGGTCATGGTCTCCGGGAACGACGGATCGATCGATATCCGGCTCATGAAGTCGCCGATCGTTGAGATCCCGTTCACGGTCAGGACAATCACGACCAGAAGTATGTACGCATGGATCGCAAGCAGGAAGCGTCGCCAGTTCATCGGTGCGTCCGGCACCTGGTCTTTCAGACCGTCATCAGTTGGTTCGCTTGCGGCGCGACGGGCAAACACGCCCAGGCGGACCAGGGTCAGCATCACTAGCAACCCGGTCACTCCGGCCGTGAACGCCGCGAGCGGGTAGAAGCCGAGCACGGCCATACCCCACTGAACACCAGCCATTACGCCGCCCACGATGAGGATCAGCGGCGAGGCGCGCCAGAGCGCAGCGGGGCCACCGAATGACCAGACCGATGCGCTCCCGGCAAGGAACACCGTGAACCCGAGCATCAACGCCAGCGGGCTCGCCAGGGCGGCGGGGTCTTCTCCGGTTACACCGACGATGGCATAGAACGATGCGCCGAGACTGCCAAAGGTGACCGCCCAGGTGTGTCCGATCAGCGTGGCAACCACCGAAACGACTGGTGAAAACCCGATTCCCGCCATCAATGGCGCCACGATCGCAACCGGAACGCCGAAGCCCGCAAACCCCTGCAGGAAGCCGGTGAAGCACCAGGCGAGGATCAGAAGCTGAAGCACGCGGTCCTCGGTAACCCGCACGAGCGCGTCCCCGATGATGCGGATCCCTCCGGCCTCGTTGACAACCTGGAACAAGAAGAGCGCCGCCCAGATGATGTAGAGAACCCAGAGCGCGAGCAGGATTGCCTTGGTCTGCGAGTAGGCCAGCAGTTCCGGTCCCGCGCCGAAGCCGATCCAACCGGCTACCAGCGCCACGAGCCAGGCAATACCGCCTGCCCGGGCACCACCCCAGTTGAATCCGACCATGAGGACGAGAAGAACGATAATCGGCGCGGCCGCTACGAACCAGTTAACCAGCGTGAGGTCTGGTGTCCCAACGAGTACCGTTGTCAAATGCCCCTCTGATCGTCAGTCGAGGCGGTCCATCGCCAGCTGGAGCATCTCCCGGCCAATCGGCAGGGCGACGGCGCCACCCGAACCACCGTGCTCAACAACCACCGTGACAACATACCGCGGTTCGTCCCGCCCCGCAAACCCGACGAACCAGGCATGCGGGGTTCGATCCCCGACTTCCGCGGTTCCCGTTTTTCCGCCAACAACCGCGTCAGAAATCTGCGCATCGGTTGCCCAGCCGGATTCAACCGAGTGAATCATCATGTCTTCGAGTTGCGCGGCAATCTCCGGGCTTGTCGCCTCGCGCCACTCGGAGGGGCTGACCTCCTGAAGCACGTTTCCTTGCCGGTCCTGAATGCGCTGCAGTAACCTCGGTTCCGCCATCATTCCATTGTTCGCCACCGCCTGGGTCATGAGCGCCATCTGTATCGGGGTGGTGAACAGCTGACCTTGACCGAAGGCCGTGTCGGCGAGCCCGACGTCGTCCTGCAGATAGGCCGGATCGTTTGCGACTCGGCTCGGATTGACATTCAGGTCAAACGGGATCGCCTCTTCAAACCCGAATTGCTGTGCCGTGTCAACGAGACGTTGCGGTCCGATCCGAAGCCCGAGCTCCGCGAAGACGACGTTCAGCGAGTATCCGTACGCTTCCTCGAGCGTAAAATCGATGCGCGACGTGTCCGGAAGATTCTGTTCCTCGATGACGTGCGCACCGACCTGCAGTGATCCCTCGTTCCGGAACACTGTGTCTGGTTGCGCCAGCCCGTGAGACAACGCAGACGCCGCGGTTATGGTTTTGAAGACAGATCCAGGCGCGTACAGTCCCTGCGTCGGTCTCAGCAGAAGTGGAGACCCTTCGGCCTCGTTGATTTCTTGCCAGTACTCCTGTGCTCGAGCGATGTCTTCCTCGGACGATGCACCGAGTCCGGCATACAGCTGGTTCGGATCGATGTGAGGTTTGCCGGCCATCGCGTAGACCGACCCGTCCTGGACGTCCATGACGATGACCGCGCCGTGGCGGTCACCGAGAAGCTCGTAGCCACGCCGCTGCAATTCGCTGTCGACGGTCAGGACCAGATCGTATCCGTGTCTGGTGCGGTGGAGCACCCGGTCCAGCCACTCTTCAAACGGATTGCCGCCCTCTCTTCCCATGAGGACGTCGTCGTACCTGGATTCGAGTTGTGTGCTCCCAAAGACGAGCGGAGAATAGTACCCTGCCAGAAAGGAAAGATGCTCGTTAGGGTAGGTTCGCGCGTAGTTCCCGTCCTCCCGCTGCTCAGTGTCAGCAGCTGGAAGGTCGTCCATTGTCAGGATGCGGCCTCTGGCAATATCCGCATCCTGAATTCGCTTGCGCGGATCCAGCACAACCGATCCGTCAGCAACTGAGGCCGTTCGGTCCTTGATCTCCGCACTTTCGACGATCTGAATCCGCACAAGCTGGACAGTGAGTAACAGAAAACCAACGGCAAACACCGCACCGATCACGACGATCGTGCTGTTCACCCTGGGCACGCGCTCGGTCAGGCGAGGTACGAGCGCGTAGAGCAGGAGCGCTGCCGAGATACCCATTAGCACCAACCACACGGCTTCCGAGTGTGTGTCGGTAAACAGGAGTCCGTAAACGAATATCATCAC
>SKKR01000252.1 GCA_007123655.1 Thermomicrobiaceae bacterium | reverse complement strand
GATCCCGACGACGCGGAATGGGCCGGCAGCTTCACAGAGTATGGAACGCGTTTCGTCTCCGCGGTCTGTCGTGGGAACGTGATGGGTACGCAGTTCCACCCGGAGAAAAGCGGCGCGACAGGGCTGAAACTCCTCGAGAATTTCGTTGCGATCGTGTCCGAGCAGTCTGGAACTCGAACGGTGGGGGCGGATGCTCGTAATACCGGCGATTGACCTGCGGGAAGGTCGATGCGTTCGGCTGTTCCAGGGTGATTTCGCGCAGGAGACGTCGTACTCTGATGACCCCGTCGACGTCGCCGAAGGTTGGAAACGCCTCGGCGCTGAACGCCTGCATATCGTGGATCTGGATGGCGCGCGAGCCGGAGAGCCGCGTCAACTGGAAATCATCCGGCGGATCACCCAACTTGGTATTCCGGTGCAGGTAGGAGGTGGGCTGCGGAACATCAGCCACCTTCGCGCGGCGATCGGAGCCGGCGTGGACCGGGTGATTCTCGGAACCGCGGCAATCGAGAACCCCGGACTCATGATCGAAGCGGTCGAGCAGTTCGATGCTGAGCGAGTCGTACTCGGTGTCGACGCGCGGGACGGTTATGTTGCCGTTCGGGGCTGGGAAGAGACCTCAGGTGTCCCGGCGGTCGAAATCATCGAGCAGGCGCTGGAGAATGGAATTCTCCGGGTGGTCTACACGGACATCGAGCGCGATGGCACCCTGACATCGCCGAACTTCGCGGAGACCGAGCGGGTGGCGGCAATCGGCCCGGCAATTATCGCGTCGGGCGGCGTGGCCCGCTGGGATGATCTGCGTCATCTGTCGCGGGTGCGCAACGTGGAAGCGGCAATCGTAGGTCGTGCGCTGTACGATGGTACGATAGTGATTAGCGATCCGGGACAGTGGCGCGTGGGACAGAACAGACTCGAAACTGGTGGACCGCATTGAACTCACGGAATGAGATTCTTGGTTTCGTGCGCGACAACGATCAGAAGCGACGAGACGATACGCAGCAGCACGGCTTGCAGCAGCAGGTAGATGAGCTGCGGCAGGTCGTCCGTGAGTTGAATACGCGCTGCGCGCGGCTGGAAGACCAGCTCAAGGCCAGTCAGAGCGCCGCGGCGCAGGACAGGCTCGCACTGGAACAGCACCAGCACGAAGTCTCCCAGGCATCCCAGGCCAGGCAGCTCGAGGAAGCGCGTGTCCGTGAACAGCTGGGCGAGCTTTCCACCCGAATCGATGACTCCACACGGCCGATCCGGACACTGCAGGCGCACGTCAGCGAACTGATCGAAGCGGTGCGCAAGTTCCGGGACGAAGACACCGACGTCGACAAGCGGATCGAAGACCTTCGTTCCAGTGTCGATCACCTCTCAGCGCATCACGAACGCCATGTTGTCAATGTTCAGGCACTGCGAGACAACATCGAATCCCTGCGAGGTGAGATTGAACGTACGCAACGTGAGGCTCACCAGACGAACGATTCGATCAAGATCGTCGACCACGAGTCCAAGCGTCGAGTAGCCGAGGTCAAGGAGGAAGTCGAGACGTTCGAACAGAAGTTCAAAGACTACTCCTCGGTCTGGCAAACGCTGCAGGTTCAGATCGAGGACGTTCGGGAGGTCGTCGATGGGCATGGCCAGCGCATCAACCAGGTGGACCAGGTGATTGAAGCGATCCAGGAGGACCTGGAGCGTGTACGTTCAAATACCCGTGAGCGAGACGACGTTAATTCCCGGCGAATCGAAGAGGTTCGACAGCAACTCGACCATGAGGTAACTGATCTGCAGTCGAGCGACGAACAGCGGCATCAGCGACTCGATGCCCGGATCGACGATCTCGATCAGCTGGATCGGGAACTCAGCTATCGCGTCAATATGGTCGAGATGTCGCTTGATGAGCTTCGACAGGATGACTCTCGGGTTCGACGCGATCTCTGGTACCTGCATGAGCAGCGGGTCCGCACGCGAATGGAACAGATCCAGGAAGAACTGGAGCAGGTTCGCGCGGCGCGCCGGGAAGCCGAGCGGCGCTGGGAGCTCACCGACGAAGACGAAGACGAATCATAGGGACTTGAATGCTGACCCGCAGGATTATTCCATGTCTCGATGTCACAGATGGGCGAGTTGTCAAAGGCGTGCAGTTTCAGCAGTTGCGCGATGCCGGCGATCCGGTTGAACTGGCGGCAAGCTACGACCAGGCCGGTGCTGATGAACTCGTCTTCCTCGATATCACCGCCAGCAGCGATAACCGTGAGACGATGATTGACGTGGTACGAGAGACCGCCCGGCAGGTGTTCATCCCTCTGACAGTTGGCGGTGGGGTGCGGAGCAGTGACGACGCCTACCGCTTGCTTCGCGCCGGCGCAGACAAAGTCGGTCTGAACAGTGCCGCGGTTGCCCGCCCGGAGTTGCTGCGCGAATGCGCGGACCGGTTCGGCAGCCAGTGCGTGGTGCTGGCAATCGATGCCAAGTCGACCGGGAACGGGACCTGGGAAGTCTATACACACGGTGGCCGCCGTCCGACGGGCATGGATGCGCTCGAGTGGGCGGTACGCGGGGCCGAACTCGGAGCGGGCGAGATCCTGCTGACGAGCATGGATACGGACGGCATGAAATCGGGCTACGACCTGGCACTGACTGCCGCGATGGTCGAACGCGTCGGAGTTCCCCTGATCGCTTCCGGCGGAGCGGGGAATCTGGAACACCTCTACGACGCGTTTGCGAAGGGGAAGGCGCACGCCGTTCTGGCAGCCTCAATTTTTCACTATGGCGAATTCACCATTGCCGGGGCGAAGGATTACCTCTCGTCCCGCGGAATTCCGATGCGTCTGCACTGACCTGTGACCAAGTCGCACACTGTACGTGCGTGTATGGCATAGCCTCAATGTGTTGTGATTCGCGCAGTTGCGGATGCTCATCTGGTCCCATCAAGAAATAGATGCATTCAAGTATTGCCAGATGCGCAGCTTTCTGCGCGACGTGTTCAGTTGACAGCGTTCGGACACTGTGCTAGCGTTCGATGTGTCAGGCTTGGCCTTGCGCTCCATGGGGACGACGGAGCAGCCGGGCGTGACAGGTTCGGGAAGGGTGTGGGAATCTCCGAACAGGATTTCTCCATGCGTACCATTCCCGGATCAGGTGGCTCGAGTACCCGCGAGGACGCGGTGTGACTCGACCACCGGAACATTGTCGTCGCCTCCGGCCGGGGGGATTTCGAACTCGGCATTCGCAAATGGCCGGGCGACAACGGTTTTGTGAAGGGAATCTGGATTGGGTGCATCACGCATGCGCAGCCGCTGGCTCCGGTCAGTGCTGATCGCGACCACCGCCATGGTGGTACTCGCAATCCCCGCCGCAGCCCACGAACATCTCATCGTCGGTGAGCAAGCCGTTGTTTCAAACACGGACGGCGACGGCCTCAACATTCGCTCGGAGCCGAGTCTTGGCTCGAACGTTCATTTCGTGGCCAGTGAAGGCACGCCGATGTCCGTGACCGGTGGTCCGGAACATACGGGGGATGGTGCCTGGTACAGCGTCCATATCAACGGTACGGATGCCTGGGCGATGAGCGACTACATCTCCAGGGCACCGTCCAGTGCCGGTGCGCAGGTTCAGGTCGTCAACACGGACGGTCACGGTCTGCGACTGCGAAGCGACGCATCCCTTGAATCCGAGACCCTGACGGTCATAGCAGAGGGCGCAACGGTGGAAGTCGTTGGTGCCGAAGTGACCGACGGATCGGGGACGACGTGGGCCAACATCGCGTACAACGGCTACACCGGGTTCGCACACACTGGCTATCTGATTGTGACGGATGGAAACAACCAACCTGCAGTCAGTGATGCAGACAACCAGGAACCCGAGGAACAGGTAGCTGAGCCTGACCCAGAGCCCGAACCGGCGATGTCGAACACCAACGGCGTCGCGGCTGGCGGCAATGCGATGATCGTGGATACCAACGGGCATGGTCTGAACATTCGCCATGGCGCCGGATACGGCCACAGCGTGGTGACGGTCGCGGCGGAAGGTGACGTGCTCCAGGTGCTCGATGGTCCGGAGGTCGACGGTGACGGTGTCAACTGGTGGCATGTCGACTATCGCGGTCACAGTGGATGGGCGCACGGCGGATACCTGCAAGGCACGGATGCCCCGGCCACGGAAGAGGGCACCGGAAGTGGTGCCGCGAGCGAGCCGGAGGGCGACCAGGAACAGGCCCAGGCGCCGGCAAACTCGCCAATCGGCCAGCAGATCGTCAACGAAGCGATGCAGTACCTGGGGTACCCCTACGTCTGGGGCGGTACTTCTCCGGCCGGGTTCGACTGTTCCGGGTTCATCTTCTACGTTGTGAATCAGGTGACCGGCGCGGACTTCCCGCGCGTGATGGAGTCACAGGTCAACCGTGGAACCTACGTGCCTGCTGACCAGTTGCAGCCTGGCGATCTCGTCTTCCAGCAGAACACCTATCGCTGGGGGCTGTCGCATGCCGGGATCTATATCGGTAACGGGCAGTTCATCCACGCGTCGACACCCGGTAGCGGTGTGATCATCAGTGATCTGTGGGATTCATACTGGGGCCAGCGGTACTACACCGCGCGCCGCATTTCCTGATTTCGCATCAAATCTCTGTGAAAAAGGTCGAGCCGGACGCATCGCGTCCGGCTCACTCTTTTCTTGACTGATCGAATCGTATGTCGAACCGCCGGACCGAGATACCTTTGATCTGAACTCCAGTAGCTCGGGGAAGCCCCGCCGGATCGGAGAACTCCGCGACCCGGCGCCTCACGGCGGGTGAGCACCCGTCTTCCGATTCGAGCTTGAGTCCCTGTCGGACGTTAGTGACGCTACTGCGACGCGGCCTGACTGCTTGCCTCCGCTGTCTCGCTTTCCTC
>SKKR01000075.1 GCA_007123655.1 Thermomicrobiaceae bacterium | reverse complement strand
CGTGCTCTGTTCCTCGAGCGCGTCGCGACCTGGCGGCGCGGCGATTCCGGCAATCGTGAAGGAACGGCGCCCATGCGACGTGAGCACGGAGATTGACTCACCCACCTGAACGTCGCCGCGGCCGGCTATGCCGGCATCTACGACGATTTGATCGGCGGTGCGGGGCTCATCGCCTTCCAGAATCTGAAATGGCGTGAGTTCCGCTGTCGCCCAGTCCCGACCGACGGACGGGCCGCCTTCCTCGTTGGCAATTGCTAGTCCGCCCCGGTCAACGGCCATCGCATAGAACGAGATATCTCCGACTGCCAGTTCAACGCTGGAAAGCTGGCTGGCACGTTGGACGACTTCCGCCGGTACAGGCGGCGATTCCGGGGAGGGATGATCCGGGACCTCTTCGACTCCTGCCGGCATCTGCAGCACCGGGCGCTTCTGGATCAGGGCGGTTGCACCCTCATAGCGCGTGCTGCCCCCGATGTCCGAGCGGATCGCCGACTCCAGCAGCACCCCGCAGGCGACCACGAGCCCTGCGGCGAACACCACGGCGATAAGCGCCCCACCGAAACTCGATAGACGCACGCGAACGCTACTGAAGGCGAGTTTCAGCATCGGTCAGCCACTGATCTGCGCCATCCTCCCGGCGACCGATTCGATCGTCGGGCCATGGACATCGTCCACGTCCTCCCCGTCCGCGAAGAACAGGGCGCGATCTGCATACGCGGCGGCCGCGGGATCGTGCGTCACCATGACCACGGTCTGTTTCAGGCTGTCGACCGCGTCACGCAGCAGCTCCAGGACCTGGCGTCCCGCGTTGAGATCAAGTGCGCCGGTGGGCTCGTCGGCCAGGATGACCCGTGGACGAGTGACGATCGCGCGCGCAAGGGCGACCCGCTGCTGCTGGCCATTGGAGAGTTCGGCCGGGCGATGAGTCATCCGGTCTTCGAGCCCGACCCGACGAAGTATCTCGTCCGCCCAGTCACGGTCAACCTGACGGTCCGCCAATCGCAGCGGGAGCAGCACATTGTCCCGGGCGTTGAGATACGGCACCAGATTGAAGGATTGAAACACGAACCCGATCTGTTCGCGGCGAATCATCGTCAGATCAGGCTCCCGCACGCTGGTGAGCTCGGTTTCGCCAAGATGCACGGTTCCGGAGGTCGGCCTGTCCAGCCCGGCCGTGCAAAGCAGCAACGTGCTTTTCCCCGAGCCCGAGGGGCCCATGACCGCGGTGAACGTCGCCGAGGTGAAGTCGAGCGATACATCGTTCAACGCCACGACGTTGCTCGCGCGCTGGCCGTACTCCTTTCGCAGATCCCGAATTCGTACCGCGGGCTCGTGTGTTCCGGATGGCGTGCTGTCCATCGTTCTCCAGTTTGCTTTCCGTGCCTCGGGCGTCGCATCCGGCTTCGTTCCGGCGACGGACAACTCAGAACGCTCCTTGAAGCGAATCACTGAGGTCACGTCCCTCCGAAAGGGGACATTCTAGCGGTTTCGCTTTTTGGCGACAACCCATTAGGCGAACGCTTCTGTTCCGGCGTTGCCGGCTAACTGTCCCCGGTGATCAACGCTGCGACGGACGGATCGTGCCCCGCTATCTGGAACTCGTGGCAAGAGACGTGCGCTAACTGTGATGCCATGCACAAACGTCCCTTGACAGGCCAGAGGTAGACTGATATGCTCATATAACGATAGATGATTCGTCCAGACCGTGGATACCGGGCTCGTGCATGGGTGAACTGATCCTGGGCCAGCCGGCGCTCAAGATTGCCGTCAACACATCAGTCCCGCTGGACCTGACGTCGGCCATCTCACTAATGGTGCGGGCAACCGATGAACAGCGGTTCGATAGCTGGCTGGTGTCCTCGAGAAGCCGACTCAGCCCGGAGATTCGACACGATCTGGAGACATTGCTCGGCTTTTCGGGTCGGTTACTGTACTACGTCGAAGAACTGTTAATGTCCTTCGATCCGTTCGAACCGGCACGACTGGACGCGAGTTTTGAGGATTATCTATCGCATCTGACGGATATGCCGCCAGAGGCGTATCATCGGATGGCAACCAGGAGCGTGCTCAGGGTTCATGACGATTTGGGCATGCCGGCGACAGCCCCGACGGTGCATGATAGGGGCGCGTGGCGTGAATTCGTGCAGCCAGGTATAACGCGGGCCAATCTCGATGAGGTGGTCGACCTGCTGCTGGCACCTGAACAATTGAAGTTGCGAACTGTCCGGCTCATCGAACGGTTCTGGTATGACACCTATGGACCGGAACATGAGCGGGCATTGCCGGAACTGAAACAGGCAGTCCGTCAGGCAAGTGGCCGAACGTATTCGAGCGTCGAGGCCGCCTTTTCCGACCTGAGCGGGCACCGGCTACCGGAGGAAGTGCGTTCCGCCCTGGACCACGTGGAACGGGTCACGTTCTGCCCGTCGTACCACCTGGGAGGGTTCGTCCAGTTCATCCTCTATCCGCCGGAGTTGATCCTGTACTTCAGCGTTACTCCGAACGCCGACGACAGCGCTCGCCGGACCGACGAATCGGTTCTCCCGGAAGATCTCCTTCCGGGCCTGCGAGCCCTGTCGGATGGCACCCGGCTCCGCATCATTGGGATGCTCCGGGAAAACGAGATGTACGCTCAGGAGATCGTAGCCAGGCTTGGAATCAGTCAATCCGCGGTGTCACGGCACCTTTCGGTCCTTGAATCCGCGGGTATCGTTCAAGTTCGGCCTGACTGCGGCATGAAATACTATGCGATCAACGCGCAGCGCGTTCGGCAAATCGCTGACGCGCTGGAGCAGATCGGTTGACGGCGCATCCAGACCTGGATGCTGTACGTTAACATTACGGAACTGGACACAAACGGAGTGTCCTTGAGGGTCAACCGCGGCGATGGCCGTTGGTAAGGACTCCTGGCAACGATGAGAAATGCGGTGCCAGTCCTTACACAACCCCCTACGCTACCCCTCAAGAATGCGGCCTCAGACTTCGGTTTGACGTCGTACCTTCCAATTTGAGCCTCAACGTGGCTCAGCCTTGACGGCCAGGGTTGAGCTTACGAGACCTCGCTAACCGGTTGACCAACTGGCGATAAGGGGCCTGCTCGCAGTCAATGTGAGCAGGCCCCTTGCCTTTTAACGATCTACGTCTCCCCGACGTGCCTGGACTCATATTGCCACCCGGATTCGCGGAGAAAGGTTCGGATGAGGTACGGCCAGCCATGCTTGGAAGCCATCATATCCCGCATCATTTTCCAGTCTCCACTGTGTCTTGAGAGATGTCGGTGAGTCAGCTCCAGTTGTGCGCCGTTCTCGCTCGGTCGAACGATAACGTCGACTTCGCTCGCATGCTCTTCCTGTTGCTCGATCTGCCGCTGCGGGCTGATCCACCAGCTGAACACGATCTTGTGGGGTGGCTCCCAGGTCGTCACCTCGCCCCAGACGAGAACTACGCCGGAGCGATCGCGTTCGAAACAGCGGCCACCCATTCGGTTCTCGATACCGATCTCCAGAAGATCGTCACCGGCGAACGTGTACTCCCGGGGCCACCATTCTGCGAACTGTTCGACAAACCGGCGGAACACGTCCTCAACCGGTGCGTAGATCTTCGCGGTAATCTGAATAGCATCGTCGCTGGTGGTCGACGTCATTCGCCCCCCTCGGACTGAATTCGATTCGGCAGTATTCATTGAACCGCACGTGCTCGGCGCACTGTATTGAAGAAAATTGGAGCGTGATGCTCGCCGAAGACCGATTGCCTGGAAGCGTACAAGAGCTCTCCGCGGCGTGGATCCAGCGCGTCTTTCACGAACGCGGAGTAATCAACGCCGAAGACACCATTCGCGAGATCGAACTCGAAGACCCAGGAAAAGAAGCGAGCTACGCCGGAAGTCTCGCGAGAGTGCGAATCACGTACGCCCGGCCCATACCTGACGCTCCGGAGACGATCATTGCCAAGTTTCCGGCATCCGAGCGACTCATGCGCCGCGTGCTCGCCCCGGTTTATCGAAGTGAGATCCGCTTCTACCAGCATCTCGCCGCGCAATCCGCACTGCCGGCGCCGCGCTGCTACGCAGCTATGGAGCAGCGGGGAAACAGCGTTCTGCTGCTCGAGGACCTGGCCGGAGTCGCCACGCTCGGCGATCAGGAACTGGGCTGCTCGGATGAAGCAGCGTTTCAGGTAATCGAGGGCGCCGCCAGGCTGCACGCGTGCTGGTGGAACGGCCGGGGACTCGAAGCCCAGCGGTGGTTGTCAAACTACGGGGTCCACCGGAAGAAAAACTGGCTTATCTACGCTGGGTCATTGCTCCCGTACGAGGTCCGCGTTGGCCGAATCACGCCACCGGCAACCGGGCACCTGATGCGCACCCTCTGGCGATATCGCTCGATTCTGCACACTTATCTGGAGCATCAACCGGTCGCTCTCCACCATGGCGATCTCAGGCTGGCCAACCTGGCGTTTACGGAGTCAGACGTCATCGCCTTTGACTGGCAGACCGTCCGCATCGGGCTACCGTATTTCGATGTCGCGTGGTTTTTCTGGACGAGCCTGGATGTGACTCAACGAAGGCGCATCGAAAGCGAACTGCTTGGCGCGTATCACCGGGCGCTCGTGGGCGCGGGGATAACGGATCAGACGCTCGAGCAGGTCTGGCTCGGTGTCCGGCTGGGAATGATCCTGTGCGTCCCGCAGATAATGGTGATCGGGGCGTTTCTGCGGATGGACCCGGAGCGTCGGGAGTTCATCAGGACCATGCTGGAGCGCTTCGAGGCCGCGGTGGAGGAGTACCGGGTACAAGCCCTACTCGATTCCTCCGCGCCAGGAGCGGACTAGCCGGCTGCTTGCTCGTAGCGACTTGGGTAGATCTTTCGGGCCCAGCGGAGCACATCAGCCAGCGTTGCGTCT
>SKKR01000208.1 GCA_007123655.1 Thermomicrobiaceae bacterium | reverse complement strand
GTCATAATTCAGCGAGCGGATGCCCGCCAGCAGGTTGTCGGTTGTCGTCGCTGGACCCGTTTCGATGAGTGCCAGATCGTCGCCATCACTCAGCAGGTAGGAGCCGATCACTCCGCCGACGTTCTGAAACTGGTGATCGATCAGATAGATCCCTGACTCGATTCGCCACACCGTCGGTTCGGTCATGTGCTCCCCCAGATCGTGACAGTTACCCCGCAGCCGGCCCGGCGAACGGTGACTATCCTAGCAGAGGTTCGCCCGGGGGATAACCGCTTGCTTACGGAGCGTGGGACTGGCGTTCGTCGCGCACACCAGAACGTTCACGTGGTCCGTCAAGCAACACCGAGAGGCCATCGTACGCGATGCAGGTATTGGACGGCAGCCGGGCTGACGCCTCGGCGTGCGACAGATCGTGCGCAAGATGGACGAGGTATGCGCGCTGCGGTTTGACATCCCGGATTACGTCGATCGCTTCATCCAGGCTCAGGTGGGTGGGGTGCGGGCGTTTGCGGAGTGCATTGAGAACCAGAACCTCGGCACCTCGCAAAGTGTCCATCGACTCCTCGGGGATCTCCTTGGCGTCGGTCAGATACACCAGCGGGCCGATACGGAAACCATGAACCGTCCAGCTTCCGTGTGTCACAGGGATCGGCGTGACCGTCTCGCCGAACAACTCGAACGGCCCGTCAAACTCGTGCAGGGTGAGATCCGGCTTTCCCCCGTAGAACGGGAAATGATCCTCAAAGGCGTACCCGAATCGCTCCCGAAGCTGAATCGCGGTCTCTGGCGCTGCGTAGACGGGAAGGTGAGCCTGCCCGAGTTCGTTAAAGCGACGGAGATCGTCGAATCCGCCGAGATGATCGGCGTGCGGGTGGGTGAACAGAACCGCATCGATGTGGGTCAGGCCGGTGCTGATCGCCTGAACCCTGAGTTCCGTCGCGGTGTCTATCAGGACGGTCTTTCCATTAAACTCAATGTACGCGGACGTCCTCGTGCGCCGGTCCCTGGGGTCACTTGACGTGCAGACCGGGCACTGGCAGCCAATAATGGGTATACCGTTGGACGTTCCGGTTCCGAGAAACGTAATTCGCATAAGCTGGCGAGTCTCGTTCCAACGACCTGGCTTCCGGGTCACGACTACCGTTGCAGCCATCAGGCAAGTATAGCGCCGGTGCGATCACGACGCTGACAACCGTCACTGTTTGGGACAAGTCAGTACCTATTGGCAACACCCACGAAAGTTCCGACGTGCTACGGTTCACGTAGCGACGCGTTCTCGACGGCTCGGGAACGGGTGAGCCCGTCGGTATGAAGCGTGGTTTTGCCCGGGCAGAACGGGGAAACCAGCGAGGATTCAATGAGCAATAACCGGTCATCAGACGACAATCGAGTTGATGTCTATCGCAGGTGGAACGGGCCACGGGATCCGTTGTTCGATCCGGTTCAGTCAGACGTCTACAACCAGATCCCGACGACTCCGTCTTCAGTACCGGATGTCCAGCAGTGGAACCGGATCGTTGATGCCCTCGGGGTTATCGCAACGATCATTCGTGAGCGCACACCGGCGAGCGAGCTCTACAGTGCGCTTGCCGCCGGGGCAGCCTCATCGATCGGGGCGGATATGGCCCTCCTCCGGCTTGCGGACCTGGAAACGCGAACGCTGGAGACTCGCGCGGTTCACGGTTACGATCAGGAACTCCGCGAGGATCTCTACGGTCGTTCCAGTTCGCTATACGACTCGCAGAAGATCCTGGCCAGTCCCCGCTCGTCAGCGTTCGATTTCGCGGATGGTATCCCGACCGGGGTATCGAACGCGGAGTATGAGCGACTGGCATCCCGGGGGATCACGAGCATTCTGATCGTTCCACTGTTGAATCAGGGCCGGTTGACCGGCCGGCTTGATCTGCTCTCGGCCAGTGCCGGCGGGTTCACAACGGAGGAGCGGTCGGTTGCAGAGGCGCTGGGCGCGATCATCGCGAGCGCGATCTCGGATGCGGAGAGTCCGGATGAGGCTCAGGAGTCGCGCATTGCCACTGCCCGGCTGAATCCGCCGTCGTTCGAGGGCATTTCCGACGCGCGGGAGATGTTCCAATACCTTGTGCAGTGGATCGACGAGATGCTGGGGACCCGACAGTGCTATGGATTCACCTGGCACGAAACAAAGGGCTCGTTCTCCCCGGTTGCCGTCTCCGGTGGCCAGCCAAACGCGGTCCGGGCGTTGAAACAGATCCAGTTGCTCCCGGAGCACATTCCCGCGCTGCGTGAGGCCATCAACTCTGATACCCCCTACGTTATCCCGGATGCCAGGGACACCTCCCTGTTTCCGATTGCGATGGCGAGGGCGCTGGATCTACAGAGTGTGCTCATTCTTCCCTTGCGGGGAAGCGCCGGTCAGCTTGTCGGCACCGTGATTCTTGATTTTCCCGACCGTCGCGAGCACAGCGACGCGTTTCTCAGTATCGCGAGCCAGGCGGGGAACTATGCCTCGATTATGCTCGAGAACGCGCTGCTCTACGAAGCAGTACAGCGAAGTTCGGAAAGCCTGCAGATCGTCAACGAGATTGGGATCGAACTGGCCTCGCTGTCAGATCTGGACAGCCTGTTCAGGCTCGTCTTCTACCACATCCGTTCCGTGATGGAGACAACTTGCTTCGCGGTGGGGCTGACGCTTCCTGACGAGGAAAACGTCGAATACCGGTACGCGGTGGAGGACAAGATCGCCGATTCGCCCGTGGTGTTGCCGCTTGGAAACGACGCGCTTTCGTCCGTCATTCAGACGAGCCGGGCCCAGGCCGCGGTCGATTCTCAGACGATCCGACACGGCAACTGGTTCCCGCTGGTGAAGCTGAACTCCGTTCTGCAGTCTGCTATCGCCGTGCCGATCGTGGTGGGCCGGGAAACCATCGGGGTGATGACTGCCCAGAGCGAAAGCCCGGGCGCATACGAACGGGATTCGCTGGAGCTTCTGACTACCGTTGGAATGCAACTCGGAGCGGCGATTCAGAACACACGCCTTTATCAGATGGTTCGGGCTCGCGGGGAGCGACGTGGTTACTTGCTGGATCACGTCATCAGCCAGCAGGAATCCGAGCGGAAAGTGCTGGTCGATGACATCCACAATGACACGCTGCAGACACTCGCCCAGTGCCTGTACCAGCTCGACATGACCAGCCGGAGAACCGGTGAACTGTCGGTTGAACAGGCGAGCGAAGAGATCACCCGCGTACGCGATACGCTCTCGGAAAACATCGACCGGCTCCGCAAGACGATATTTCAGTTGCGACCGTCAACGCTCGATATCCTCGGACTGGAACCGGCGATTCGCGAGTATTTCAAGCATTTCGAATCGGACACCGGAATTCAGGCTGACCTGGAGCTGACGTTGCCGGATCGGCTGGGCGGAGCGACCGAGACGAAGATGTACCGGTTCATCCAGGAGGCCGTCGATACAATCAGGCATCGCACGGAAGTAACCCGGATTGTCGTTCGGGTACGCCAGCGTGACCGGGATATCCTCGTCACCATCGGCGATGATGGTCGAGGCGTTGACAGTTCCAAACTGGACGACGCGCAGCGAGAGCTTTACCGGACGTTCAGCGATGCCGAGACTCGCCTCCTTACGCTGCGGGAACGTGCTGAACTTGCCGGCGGCCAGCTTCAGGTCAAGCAGCGTTCAACCGGTGGTTCGATCATTCAAGTCATCATTCCACACGGGGAGCTCACGCTATGAGCCAGCGCAAGAAAGCACCGAACAATCGAGTCTCTACCGATGCCATCAAGTTGGTGTCTCCAGAACCCGCCCGGATCTCTGGAGGAAGCTATCCGTTCGATCTGCAGTGCAAATTACTGGATGCGGAGACGCTGCCGAGCGTGCTGGAGACGTCCGCGTCGATGCTTGCCCGGGTTCCGGGAACGGTTGGCGCCTGGATTTTCCAGCGGGATGCGAATGGCCGGCTGATCCTCGTTCAGAGCTGGCAGGCTACCAACACTGACAGTGAAGTTCCCTCGAGCGAGCAGCTTGGAAAGCTGATCCACCAGCGCTGGATCGCCGCGCATCGGCTGGGCCAATCGTCGACGGAGTTTGCCCGCCCGTTCTCCCCGGCTGATTCGCAGGATCTGCTCGTCGTGCCGATGATGATCGGAGAAGAGCTGGTTGGTGCGCTGGCCGTGAAGCGCCGGGAAGGCAAGACGTTTGCCTATTTGCCGGAAGACATCGTCACCCTTGCGACCATCGCCGCACTGACCGCACAGCAGATGCATTTGACGCTCCTCAGGGAACGTACGGTGGATGCGACGTCGACATCCGACACGCGTCAGGAGATGCTGAACGAGGTCAACCGACGCGTTGCGCACGAGCTCCATGACGGCGTCGTTCAGGATCTCGCCTATATGCGGTTGCGGCTCGAGATGCTGGAGCGAACAATTGAGATGGACCCGGACAAGGGACGCGACGAGGCCGGCATCCTGAAAGAACAATTCAATGACGCGATCGAACGGCTCCGTGATCTGATTCAGAGCCTGCGCAAGCCGGTGCAGCCGGCGCGCGGAATCACAGGACAGCTTCGGGACATTGCCGGTCGGATGGCGGAGCATCCGATCTCACCGAATGAGCCGGAGATCGAGCTCGATCTTTCCGAGATCAGCGGTGTCCGACTTGAACCGGAAGTCGAGCGCGCGGTAGTCGGCATCATCCGGGAAGCGATGCAGAACATCCGCAAACACGCCGACGCATCCAGCGTTCATGTTGAAGTTCAGCGGACGGATGACGGGCTCGAAGTGGAGGTGCGCGACGATGGACAGGGGATCTCCGGGGAATTCGTCGATCAAGGGGATCTTCACTTCGGGGTTCAGCAGATGCGCGAACTTGCTGAAGAGATGGGTGGATCACTTCGTATACAGGGAAGCCGGGGACAGGGC
>SKKR01000469.1 GCA_007123655.1 Thermomicrobiaceae bacterium | reverse complement strand
ACTGACGGATCGCAGAATCGAACGGACGTTCGTAAAGTATAACCGCTGAGCGCGGATTACGGTGAGACCAGTCCCGATGCCTGTCGTCTATCGAATGGCATAGAACTCCGCTTCCTCCCCGCCAACGGCGATCACGTCGAAGATGTGCCGTGCCGCCCAGCGCTGGCCCGACCAGGGCAGCCGTGCAACGGTTTCCTCGAGATCGCACCAGGCGTAGTCGCCGTACTCCGGGGAGAGGGTCGGTTCATCGTTCGGTCCAACCATCACGGCGAACGACGGCGCCAGAACGATCGTGTCCGTCTTGTGATCATAGAACTGGTTGATGAAGTCCGCTGAATACACGCGGTGCGGATCGAGCCCGGTATGTTCACGGAGTTCCCGCATGGCCGTATCAACGGCGTTCTCACCAGGTTCAATCTTTCCGTGGATTGACTGCCAGATACTGCCCAGCACAACGTCTTCTCGCCGGCGAAGGACGAGGAACTGGACAAAGCGGCGGGACTTGCGGAATACGTAGACATCGACAATGTCGCTGACAAGCTGTGGCACTGGTCCTCTTATCGTCTCACCAATTGGTTCGTCCGGTCCCGGAACGTCGGGATTCCGGTCAGCGTATCCTGATTACCGAGGGAGCAGTCAGGGACGCAGGTTGGACAGCTAGCGAGAACGGTTCCGCAACTCCCAGATCTTGTATTTTAGCCGCCCCAGCGGGCCCTCCTGCCTCGGCGGCATCTCGATCACGCGGCCGCGCCACTCTTTCTGTTTCGGACCGATCGGTGTGGGGCGGCTCCAGAAATAGATTGGACTGAACACGATCAGAATACTGATGATGCCAAACAGGATCGCCAGGTTCCGCGACCAGTCCGAGACCAGGATCGCCAGCAGGGCGAAGCCGAAGATGCCGACCAACCAGAGGATGCCACTGGGGACGCGATTCAGCAGGGTGCTGGCCTCGCTGATCTGAAGCTTCTTCCGGCCGGGTCGGTGCCGGCGACTGGGCGCCGGCCCGTCAGACGGGCCACCGAGATCATTGCGCTCCAGAATCTCGTTGATTTCCTGTTCGACCCGCTTGTTGCGTTGCTCGCTCATGAGGGCCTCACGTCGTCATTCCCAGCGGTGCTCGCGCGAGTTCTCGGACCGCGTGCACCGCCTGGTCGATTTCATCGGGCGTCGTCCAGTATCCGGGGCTGAGCCGGATGGTTCCCAGCGGGAACGCCCCGAGCGCCTGACACGCTTCCGGGGCACAATGCAATCCGGTGCGACAGGCAATGTCAAACGCCGAGTCCAGTGTAGCGCCGAACTCCGCCGGCTCCCAGCCATCGACGGTTATCGACACGACGGCCACGTGCCGAGAGGTGTCGTTCGGGTTAAGCACGTTGACACCTTCCTGCCCGACGAGACCCTCGATAAGCCGGAAGGTCATGTCGAGCTCGTGCTGGCCCGCCTCATCAAACCCGATGTCGCTGAGAACATCGAGCGCGGCCCCGAGCGCGGCAATGCCCACGGTGTTGTGGGTGCCGGCCTCGTAGCGAGCCGGTAGTTCTCGGGGCTGGGTGTCTTCTTCCGAGTTGCCACCGGTGCCGCCTTCACGCACGGTGTTGAGTTCGTCGAGATCGACGCGGTCCCCGAGGAGAAGCGCCCCGGTTCCCGGCGGTCCCATCAGCGCTTTGTGTCCCGGAATCGCCAGCAGATCGATCCCCAGGTGCGCCATATCAATCTGGACGGTGCCGGCTGTCTGCGCGCCGTCCACGAGCAGGAGAGCGCCGTGGTCGCGAGCAATCTCCGCGACGTCCGCGATCGGCTGGAGCGCGCCGTTGACGTTCGACGCATGCGTGAGCGCGATGAGCTGCGTGTTCGGTCTCAGGGCCTCGCGAATGTCGTCCGGACTGACGAAGCCTTCCGGGTTAGCCGGCACCTTCGTTGTGGCCACGCCTTGCGCCTCCATCGCGCGTAGCGGGCGCCGGACGGAGTTGTGCTCCATCATCGTGGAGACCGCGTGGTCTCCGGCGCTGAGAACTCCCTTGAGCGCGAAGTTGAGTGCGTCCGTGGCGTTGAGTGTGAAAATCACCCGTTCCGGAGCCGGCGCGTTGAACAGTGCGGCGAGCCGGGCTCGCGTCCGGTCGATTGTCCCTGCGGCGCTAACGGCCATTCGATGTCCGGAGCGTCCGGGGTTGGCCCCTGAGTGCCGGAGGAACGAACCGAGTGTTTCGTAGACAAGTTCCGGCTTGGGCCAGCTCGTTGCCGCGTTGTCGAGATAGATCATGTCCGCCCTCACATTCCGACGTACCGGGCGTACAGCGTTCGCGCCTCAGCGGAGTCGGTGGTCCCTTTGACGATCGCCCTGCCGTCCGGGAACACGGTCATTTGATACCCATTGACCTGAAATCGCAAGAGGTATGGGTTGTGACTGACCTCGCCGACCGCGGCCAGACGCTTCGCAAGCGAATCAAGCGAGAGTTGCGGGGCCGGATGCACGAGGACCTGCACGGAGTCACTCCCGCAAAGCTCGGTGGTCTGGCGCGGTGCCTGGCGGTCCAGGAACTCGAATGAGCGCGCCCCGCAGGCTGGGCACTCCGGCTCTGGATGCCCGAGTTCCACCGAGCGCATGTGAAGCGACCAGACATCGATCATCACAAGCGATCCGTGCAGCGCGTCAAGGTTTCCGGTCAGGTACTTGATCGCCTCAGTTGACTGAACCGCCGCCACCATTGCAACGGCTGGACTGAGCACGCCGGCCGTGTCGCAGGTCAGCGCGTCTCCTGGCGCCGGTGAATCGGGAAAGACACACCGCAGGCACGGGGTCGCCTCGGGACGAATGGTCATCGTCATGCCGTGCGTACTGATGGCCCCACCGTAGATCCAGGGGGTGCGGTGTTTCACCGCGGCATCGTTCAGAAGATACCGGAGTTCGAAGTTGTCCGAACCGTCGAGAATCAGATCAACACCTTCGATCAAACGCTCGACATTTGTCGGGTTGATATCAGCGATCTCGGTTTCGATGCGGATGTCCGGATTGACGCGAGCCAGTCGATCGGCGGCGGCCGCCGCCTTCGGGATTCCGTTGTACACGTCATCCGTATCGAACAGCACCTGCCGCTGCAGGTTGCTCAGCTCCGGAACGTCCCGGTCGATGAGCCGGATCGACCCGACTCCCGCTCGTGCGAGCGTGTCCGCGATGTGCGTTCCGAGTGCTCCGACACCGAGAATCGCGATGCGAGCGTTGGCGAGCCGTTCCTGCCCGGCATCGCCGATCGAAGAGATGATCTGTTGTCGAGCGTACCGGTTATCGTGCAGGCGAGATCGAGAGGTGTCGCTCATACTACTGGTCCTCATGGTGCCGAATCGTCATGTCTCAATGTTACGATTAACCGTGAGCTGATGACCGCGCCTTGGTGAGCCCGGGGGCGTTGCCCGGCCGTTGACTCGAGTCGCATCTCGTGTCGATCCCTCAGATCTGCTGGATTGGTGAACAAACGTTGAGTGTTATCCGATTTACGGTTATCGATGCCGAGGGTACGACCAGCTTTGTCGGCCCGTGTCACACGATCAAGATGCTGGTTGCCGCGTGCAGCCGTAACCCGGCTTCAACCAACGAGTTGCTGGAGTACACCCGGCCGTTTGACGAGTCGTTCGTGGAACAGGTCCGTTCCGGGCTGGCCGTGTTCGACGAGCACAACACCCGTGAAGATACCGATGCCTTTCACGACTGGAAGAGCAGCCTGCGGAACAGGGACCTCCCACCGTTCCGGATCTTCGACGAATCCATGCGACAGGAAAGCCTGGAACCGGCCGGAAGCGGCTTGCTCCTTCTGAATCTCAGGAAACAGCGGATCATCCAGGTGCAGAACAGCTATGAGGAAGTTCAGCGGGAAGACCGTGGGCGGGTCCGCCGGCAGGGCGAACCGATCCCCGTGCTTTACCGGTACTCGCTGCCCGAAGACTGGCGCATCGTCCCCTGAGCTCAGCGTGACACGCCACCGTTCCCGGCTACGGATCACGCACGCAGCAGGTCTCTAAGGTCCTGACTGTCCGGTATGCGCTAGTTGCGCTGGCCGTTTTTGCGTTCCTGCTCGTTGCCGACCTTCGGACGTCGTCTGAACAGGCTGCCGAACAGCATCTGCTGCATCTGCTCGCCAACAGACGTGTTCGCGATCTCGCTCTCGTGCTCCTGGATCATGCGTCCGTCCCGCTCGCTGGTAATCCACTGCGCCCGGGAATGCTGCGCCTTTTCCATCTCTTCCAGGAGTTGTTCGTTCGACTCTTCAGTGCCGTCCTGGATCAGATCCCGCATGTGCTCCAGGTTTTCGACCGCCGCGTCAATCCAGCGCACAACGTTGTCCCGGTTGGTCACACAGATATCGCGGTGCATCTTCGGGTCGCCACCGGCGAGCCGGGAGACGTCCTGAAACCCGGAAGACGTCAGCTGGCAGAGTTCCTTCCAGGAGCTGTCATTGGCAACGGAGCGCATCAGTGTGATCGACAGCATGAATGGCAGGTGGCTCACCGCGCCGACGAATCCATCGTGCTCGTGCGGGTCGATGAAGCGCGGTTCCGCTTCCAGAGCGGAAACGATTCCGAGGACGGTCTGCACGGCTTCGTCGGTTGCGTTGACGGAGGGTGAGACGCACCAGGTCGCGCCTTTGAACAGATCGGCATCGGCACCTTCGATGCTCACCGCCTTGCCGGCCATGGGATGCCCGCCGACGAAGTTCATTGTCGGGGGGAGGATCTCGGTTGCCCACTCCATTACCTGGGACTTGGTGCTGCCGGTGTCAGTAACGATGACATCCTGTGGGGCGCGATCAGAGATGATCTCCATGACGTCCCGAATGGCGAGCACCGGGGTGGCAATGATGATGACATCGGACTCCGCGACCGCGTCGCCAAGATTCCACTCTGTGCGGTCTACCGCATTGATCTTCTTGGCGTAATT
>SKKR01000109.1 GCA_007123655.1 Thermomicrobiaceae bacterium | reverse complement strand
TACACGATCCCGGGACTCATTGACGCACTGTGTTCCACATCTGAGGAGGGCGCTAATGACTGACAACGGCTATCCCCCGTTTCGACGCTACCGCCGGATGCGTCACTCGGAAGGCTTGCGTCGTCTGGCCCGGGAGACGGTCATTGCCCCGGACGATTTCATCTATCCGCTCTTCGTGACGTTCGGGACAGGCGTTCGCCGTGAAGTTCCGTCGATGCCCGGCGTGTTCCAGATCAGCGTCGATCAGCTTCCGCGTGAAGTCTCCGAGCTTCGCCAGCTCGGGATCGGCGCCATCCTTCTCTTCGGCATTCCGGAGGAGAAGGATGAACTGGGCAGCAGCGGGTACGCCGAGGACGGCGTCATCCAGCAGGCGATTCGCGCCATAAAGCAGGCGGATCAGAACTTCGTCGTGATCACCGACGTCTGCAACTGCGAGTACACCTCGCACGGGCACTGCGGCGTGCTTCACGGCGAGGAGATCCTGAACGACGAGACGCTCCCCCTGCTGGTGCGTGCAGCCGTCTCCCATGCGGCAGCCGGCGCGGACGTCGTCGCGCCGTCCGATATGATGGACGGCCGAGTCGGGGCAATCCGGCACGGGCTGGATGAGACCGGCTTCATCAATACCCCGATACTCAGCTACGCCGCGAAGTACGCGTCGGCGTTCTACGGGCCGTTCCGTGACGCCGCCGAGTCGGTGCCAGCCTTCGGTAACCGGCGCTCCCACCAGATGGACCCCGCGAACCGGCGTGAAGCGTTCATGGAGATCGAGACGGACATACAGGAAGGCGCGGACGGGGTGATCGTCAAGCCAGCAATGACGTACCTGGATGTGGTCTCCGGCGCACGGGAACGGTTCGACGTTCCGATTGCCGCATACAATGTCAGCGGCGAGTACGCCATGATCAAGGCCGCGGCCAGAAACGGCTGGATTGACGAACAGCGGGTGATTCTGGAGACAATGACATCGATCAAGCGTGCGGGGGCGAACCTGATCATCTCCTACCATGCGAAGGAGGTCGTCGCCTGGCTGCGGGATAGCCGCGTCGCGTCCGAGGACATGCTTGAACGGGTGAAGTAGTCCGGTTGGGGCGCGATTCAGGAGGGAAGCGGGACGAACTTATGGAACTGGGACGTTCGGAAGCGGCATTCGCCAGCGCGCAAACCTATCTCGCCGGGGGCGTCAACAGCCCGGTCCGCGCCTTCAAGGCGGTCGGAGGATCGCCCATCTTCATCAGCGAGGCAAACGGCGCGCGAATCACTGACCTGGACGGCAACCAGTACATCGATTTCGTCGGTTCGTGGGGACCGATGATCGTGGGTCATGCCCATCCCGACGTCGTCACGATGTTGCAGTCGCTCATCGGACGCGGCACGAGTTTTGGAACGCCAACCGAACTCGAGACCGAACTTGGACGTCGCGTCGTGGAGCTGGTCCCATCGATCGAGCGAGTTCGTTTCGTCAACTCGGGCACCGAAGCGACAATGAGCGCCATTCGCGTCGCGCGGGCGGCAACCGGCCGGCCCAAGATCCTGAAGTTCAGCGGCTGCTACCACGGCCACTCGGATTCGCTCCTCGCGAGCGCCGGCTCAGGTGTCATGACGTTCGGCATCCCGAGCAGCCCCGGCGTTACGGACGGAACCGTTGCCGACACGATCACCGTACCGTTCAACAATCTCCCGGCAGTCCGCGAGGCATTCAACGAGGTCGGCGATCAGATCGCCGCGTTGATTCTCGAGCCGGTCGCGGGCAACATGGGTGTGATTCCCCCGGCAATCGGGTATCTCCAGGGGCTCCGAGAGATCACCTCGGAACATAACGCGCTGTTGATCTTCGACGAAGTCATTACCGGATTCCGGCTCGCGCCGGGCGGGGCCCAGGAATACTATCAGGTCACACCGGACCTGACCTGCCTCGGCAAGGTAGTCGGCGGTGGAATGCCCGTTGGCGCGTTCGGCGGCCGCGCGGATCTGATGGATCAACTCTCGCCGACCGGCCCTGTCTACCAGGCGGGAACGCTCGCCGGGAATCCCCTGGCAATGGGAGCCGGGATCGCGACGCTTGAAGTTCTCAACCAGCCAAACACATACAGCCGGCTGGACCGCCTCGGTGACCAGCTCGCGAACGGGTTGAAGGACGCCTCCAGCCGACACGGAGTGCCGTTGCACATAAACCGGGTCGGATCGATGCTGACCGGCTTCTTTCAGGATGGTCCAGTGACGGAGTTCGAGCAGGCGGCAAAGTCGGACACGGATCACTACGCGGCCTACCACGGCCACATGCTTCGGCAGCACATCTACCTTGCTCCGTCCCAGTTCGAGGCGACGTTCGTGTCCCTGGCGCACACGGAGGCTGACATTGCGACCGCGGCGGAGGCCGCGGACAACGCGATAGCACGGCTGTAGTCGATTAAGGCCGGGATAAGCGGGAACCGCGTGACATCGATGACGTACGCGAGGATAGAAGACCAGCACCAGAGCACTTCCGCACCGGAGTCCACCGGTCGGGTACTGCTGTTCAGTGTTTCGCACCACCGCGCGCCTGTCGAGCTTCGAGAGAAGCTGGCGTTCGACCATGAGCGCCGGTCCGCGCTGCTCCAGGATCTGCGCCAGTTCGCCACCCAGACCGTCAGCATCGCGACCTGCAACCGCACCGAGGTCTATCTCGTCCTGGAACCGGGCACCGACCAGGGGACGGACGCAATCACGCAGACCATCGCGCGACACGCGAACGCGGACCGTTCCGAGCTTGAGACCGCCTCACGCGTCGAAACGGACGAGAACGCGGTGCGGCATCTGTTCCGGGTGGCCTGCGGGCTCGATTCGGCCATTCTCGGCGAACCGCAGATCCTGGGACAGGTTCGGGATGCCATGATGGAGGCGCACGACGAAGGCACGAGCGGACCTGTGCTGGAACGTCTCTTTCAGCGCGCGCTGGCAACCGGAAAGCGGGCGCGGGCCAGAACGGGGATTAGCCGTGGCGCGGGGTCCATCAGTCACGCCGCGGTCCGGCTCGCCCGAGAAACCGTTGGCGACCTGTCCGACAAACGCGCGGTAACGGTTGGACTCGGGGAAATGGGTTGTCTGGTCGCCCGAAATCTTTATGCCCATGGCGTCGGTCGGATCGATGTCTGCAACCGCACACTCGAGCGCGCAAGGCAGATTGCCGGCGATATCGGCGGGCGCGCCGTCCCCTGGGACGAACTACCAGAGGCTGTCTACAACGCTGACATCGTGATTACCGCAACCGGTGCGGACAGCTACGTCATTACCACTGACCACCTGTCGTCCTCCAACGGTCAGCGCCACGGAACCCGACTGATTATCGATATCTCTGTGCCGAGGAACGTTGATCCACGTGTCGGCGAGCTACCGAACGTGCAACTCTACAGCATCGATCAGCTTCAATCAGTGCGCACCCAGGGAATGCAGGAAAGGGAACGGGAGATCCCGCGCGTTGAGGCAATCATCCAGGACGAGGTTGCTGAATACATGCACTGGCTCCGGAGCCGCCAGCTGGCGCCGATCATTCAGGACCTCTACGCGCAGGCGTCTTCGATCCAGCAGCACGAACTCGACAAAGCGTTGCGCCGGTTGGGGCATCTCCCGGAACGTGATCAGGAAGTGGTCCGCGCCCTGGCTCACGGCATCGTCCAGAAGCTGCTCCACACACCCGTTACGCAGCTCAAAGAGACAGACGAGCCCGAGGAGCACGCGGACGTTATCGGCACACTCTTCCAGATTGACCGCGACTACTGAGACCGTCCCCGCCCGGCGACGTCCCAGACCGCCTCAACCACGCCATTACGGACCACCACGTAGCGGTCGTGCAGATTAGCTGTGGTGCATCCGTGCCCGGGCTGGATCCTCACTTTGTCCCCAACGGCCAGTTGGCCCGCGTCGTCATCCTGCAGGTCCACCTTGGCGTGTTCCTCGGACAGACTCTTGATCTCGGTGCCGGGAAGGTCCAGAAACCGCGGATATCCAAGTTCCGGTGATGTCGTCTTCAACCCGATGTCCATCACCGCCCGTTCCCGCACCGGGCGGCTGACCACCGTGGACCAGAGATAGATCGCCGGGCAGAAGCGCTGCCCGGGACCATCGACCTTGCGGTAATTGGCGTCCATGAAGACGTAGGAGCCGGCCTGCACTTCGTCGAACCCCTCGATGCGGGAGGTGATGTCGTAGGTGCCCGTCCCACCGCCACTGATGACCGGGACATCGATCCCCGCCGCTTCGACCTGCCGTCGCGTTTCAATCAGCGGGGCCATCGCCGCGCGAACGCGCTCTTCGCGCTCATCGTGGCTGCCGAACTGGACCAGGTGGCCTTCGTACGCCTGAAATCCGAAGAACGAAAGTCCGGGGAACGTTGTGACTCGTTTGGCCAGCTCGAGCGTGTCATCGCCCGGCTCGACGCCGCAACGGTCCATGCCGACGTTGACTTCGATGAGGATGCGAACTGTCGACCCCGCGGCGACCGCGGCTTCCGAAATCTCGCGCGCGTTCTGCTCGTTGTCCACCGCGACGGCCACGTTACAGTGTCGCGCCATCCCGACGAGCCGGGCGATCTTGCGTGCACCGACGATCTGGTTGGCGATCAGGATGTCGTCAACACCGCCCTTTTGCAGGGCCTCCGCTTCGCCGAGTTTCGCGCATGTGGCGCCGATTGCCCCGGCTTCAATCTGCTTCCTGGCTATGATCGGCGACTTGTGGGTCTTGGCGTGCGGCCGAAGTCCTGCCGGGACGGTCGTGAAGAACTCCGCCATGTCCCGGATGTTTGCCTCCATCGCATCCGCATCGATCACCAGCGCCGGCGTATCGACCTCGGAAATCGGTCGTCCTACAAGATCGGCCCCGAACATGAAAAACCTCTCCCCGATGTTACGAGCAGGAAATGAGTCGCCGTCTTCCGACATACGATTGTAGCCGAGTG
>SKKR01000240.1 GCA_007123655.1 Thermomicrobiaceae bacterium | reverse complement strand
TGGCGATCAACCCAGCCGGCTTCCGCACGAACTGTCTCCGGGTCAATCCAGGCAAAAGCGTTGATCGCCTCGTCGTGCTGGTCAATATGCGACAGGAAGGCGTCAGCGACCGCAGACGCGCTCGTTTCGCCGGTGGAAACGTCTCTCGCAATGCCTGATGCGGTCCATTTCGAGCGATCCGTCATCTCGCCCCCCGCGATCGGTCGGTATCCCGGGTCAAGGGCGCATCAGTAAGATCCAGCGGTTGGTTCGCCGTACGCGCCATCATGCTCGCCAGATGCTCCAGCTGGCTGGAGAGCTCTTCCGTCCGCTGCTCGCCATAGAGCGCAACCGCGCTTCGCCTCAGTTCGGTCAGGATCTGGTCGTCATCTACCTTCGGATGGAGTTTCATGTGTCAGTCCTTCGCTGTGCCTGATCCTCGCCTCAGTGTCGAGCCAGTCCGAACATGCGTCAAGCGCCGGACGAACCCGTGTCTCCTTGTCGCCCACCGGGAACGTGTCGTGCTAAGGTTGATGCTTGGGCGAACAACGGGGAATCCGTTGAACGGAGGACGCGAGGGAGGTAACGCGAATGTCTGATGTGACGATCCGAGTCAACCGAAACGGCCCCTATATCGTGATGGGGAATGTCAAGGTTGAGGATCACAAGGGAAATCAGATCAAGTTCGAAGGCGACCAGCTCGAACTCTGTCGCTGCGGGGAATCGCAGAACAAGCCGTTCTGTGACAGTTCGCACAGAGAGTGTGACTTCAAGGGTGAGAAAGCGGCAGTCGCCGAAGCGAATATTCTGCAGGTAACCGAGGAACCATCCTGACGCAACCCGCGTCCCAGGTGGCTGAGGGCGGCCGTGGTTGCCGTCCTCGGCATGAGGAACCGAACCCAGCAAGAGGAGGCAATGGTGCCGGATCCGAACGAGTATGTGGAAGTGATGCCGGAGAGCCTCGTCGAAGAGGGAGAGATGTACCCCTTCGACCTGGACGACGAGCAATTGATGCTCGCCCGGGTCGAGGGTGAGATCCACGCCCTGCACGGCATCTGCACACACGAGTACGCGGAACTCTGGGACGGGGATATCGAAGACGACACGATCTGGTGCCCGTTGCATTCGTCAGGATTCAACGTCAAGACCGGGGACGCCACCAACCTGCCGGCCGTCATTCCGTTGCCTGTCTATGACGTGAAGATCGAGGACGGTACGGTCTACGTCTCGCGCAAGCCGATCAGGAACGATCCGGACGAGAGATGAGCACGCCCAGACATCTTGTCATCCTGGGCGGCGGGCTGACCAGTCACTCGGCCGCCCTGGCGGCAAGACATAATGGTTATGATGGTAGCATCGTCATTGCTACCGACGAGTCCCACCCACCGTACGACCGGACGCCGCTCTCCAAAGCCGTCCTGCAGGGCACACGAGACACGGCTGACCTCGGGTTCCAGCCGGATGTCGACTACGAAACGGATGGCATTCAGCTGCTCACGGGCACGACGGCGTCCGCGGTTGACACCACGTCGCGTCGAGTCCGGCTGTCAGACGGAGAAACACTTCAGTACGACGACCTGCTGTTCGCGACGGGCGCGTCACCGGTTCACCTCAACGGGCCAGGGTTCGAACTCGACGGCGTCCATTACCTGCGAACCATCCCGGACGCGGAACGTCTCAAGGATTCCCTGACCGGAGCCCGGCGCGTGCTGGTCATCGGCGCGGGATTCATCGGTTCGGAGGTCGCTGCCAGTGCCCGGAGCCTTGGCGCGGAGGTCATTCTGGCCGATCTGGCGCCCGTGCCACTGAGTGCGGCGCTTCATCCGGACCTGTCCAGCATCGTCGCCGCGATCCATCAGGACCACGGCGTCGAACTACGACTGCGTACCAGCGTCCAAGAGCTCCGGGGGACTCAGCGGGTCGAAGAGGGCGTGTTTGATGACGGGTCGCCGGTCGAGTGCGACCTGGTCGTGGTTGGCGTCGGAGTCCAGCCGAACGTCACGCTCGCCGAAGACGCCGGGATCCGGGTTGAAAACGGGATCGTGACGGACGAGTATTGCCGAACTTCCGCTCCGGACGTGTATGCCGCGGGTGACGTCGCGAACTGGTGGCATCCGGGACTCGGGCAGCGCATTCGGATCGAGCATTTCGACAACGCCGGTGCGCAGGGCACGCACGCCGGAAAGGTCATCGCCGGTGGCGACGTGGAGCCGTTCGCTCCGGTCCCGTATTTCTGGTCGGACCAGTTCGACACGAATATCCAGTACGCCGGGTACCCGAAGGCTGACTGTGATGTAATCATCCGAGGTGACCCGGAGTCACGCTCGGTGACCGGATTCTACTTGCGAAACGGAGAAATGCAGGCCGCCGTCACAATCAACCGCGCGCGAGAATTCCGGGCGGTCCGCCGTCTGGTGGCTGCTCGTGCGATGATTGATCCGCGGACGCTCCAGGATCCGGAAACCGACATCCGAAAGCTCTCCCGCGAGTACCGCTGACGGATCCGACTATACACGGAACAGCCAGGCACGAACGATGCCGTGGGAACTACTGGAACACCAGGCCGATGTTGGACTTCAGTCGACCGGCGCGACGCTTGAAGAAGCGCTCGCTGACGGTGTCCGCGGGCTCCTCTCTCTGATGGTGGACCCGTCAACGGTCGACCGGACCCAGACGTTTCAGGTCACGGCAACGGGAAACGATCCAGGAGCGTTGTACGTCGACCTGCTCAACGTGGTTCTCGCCACGAAGGACATCCACAACGTGTTCTTCCACGACATAACCATTGATACACTGGAGGAGGAGCACGGCGAATGGCGCGTAACAGCGCGTCTCTCGGGCGAGATAATCGATCTCTCGCGGCACGCCGTGGACTCCGACGTCAAGGCGGCGACGTACGGCGGTCTGAAAGTCTCACACACGGAAGATGGCTGGCTGTTGCGCTGCCTGCTCGACCTCTGATATGTCCCATCGCTCGCGGAGGAACATCATGACCCGGACCACGTATACCCTCAACCGCACCGGCACCTATCGCTACGACATCCCCGCAACCGGCGAGATGAACGTCCCGGCGAGAATCTTCACCGATGAGATCGGCGTGCAGGACCTGACGAAGGCCGAGAGCGGCGAATGGAGCGCCCTGCAGCAACTCGTAAACGTGGCCTGCCTGCCCGGGATCCGGAAGGCAGCGCTCGCCATGGCGGACATTCACCCTGGATACGGTTTTCCAATCGGCGGGATCGGCGCGTTCCACCCGAACGAAGGCGTCATCAGCGTGGCAGGGGTCGGGTTCGATATCAACTGCGGCGTGAGATCGTTACGAACGCTGCTCACGCGCTCAGACGTCGCCGGCAAGGAAGATCGCCTGGCGGACAAGCTGTTCGAGCACGTCCCGGCGGGCCTCGGAAGCACCGGCGAACTGCGGCTCGACCAGACGGAGATCGACAAGGTGCTGTTACAGGGCGCCAGCTACGCGGTTGGGCTCGGGTACGGCACTCCGGATGATCTCGGATTCATCGAATCGAGCGGGAAACTGGACGGTGCGGATCCATCCGCCGTCAGCCAGACGGCAAAAAAGCGGCAGATGCGCCAGGTGGGAACGCTCGGTTCCGGGAACCACTACGTGGAAGTGCAGTATGTTGACGAGATCTTTGACGAGTCAGCGGCAGAGGCGTACGGACTGCAGCCTGGCCAGATTACCATCATGCTGCATACCGGAAGCCGGGCACTGGGGCACCAGATCGGAACGGACTATCTGAAAACCCTGGAGCAGGCGTCGAAGAAGTACAACATCCCGATACGGGAGCGGGAACTCGTCTGCGCGCCGATCAACAGCCCGGAAGGCAAGGCGTACTACTCCGCGGTTATGGCCGGCGCGAACTGCGCCTTCGCCAACCGGCAGGTGCTCACCCACCTCATCCGCGAGGCCTTCCAGGATGCCCTGGGCACCCCGCCGGAGGACGTCGAGACGCTTTACGAGATCGCGCACAACACGGTCAAGTTCGAACAGCACGAGGTCGACGGTGAGATGAATGACCTTCTTGTTCACCGGAAAGGGGCAACGCGCGCGTTCGGACCCGGCCGGTCAGAGATCCCTGGTCGGTACCGGCACGTTGGACAGCCGGTCCTGGTTGGCGGGACCATGGGAACCAGCAGTTACATTCTGCGCGGAACGGATTTCGGGATGGCGGAAACGTTCGGAAGCGCGCTGCATGGCGCCGGCCGGGCGATGTCTCGCCGGGCAGCCAAGAAGCAGTATCCGGCGAAACAGGTTGTCGACCGCATGAAACAGCTAGGGATCACCGTACGGGCCCACGGCAAACATGCGATCAGCGAGGAAGCACCGGGCGCCTACAAGGACATCGAGAGCGTCATCGATATCATGCACGGTTCGGGAATCGTCCAGAAGGTCGCCCGGCTCAAGCCGCTGGTCTGCCTGAAAGGTTAGCACCCGTAGCTCCTTCCATCGGCGCCTCGAATCATCGGAACGTCTCCCGACGCGGGCCAGTGGCAACTCCTGGTCCCGACCGGCGCAGTCGTAATGCCCATTACAGAACGAAGGCTCCTCACTCTGTACGCTGCGAACATCGAGTGATGGATTCAGGGTGTACCGTCGCAGCCGCACTGGATCCACCTCGCCGTTACACGCCTGACGTGAGAGGGAGGATTCATGGACCTGGAACGACAGCTCGGCCGGCGCCTGTCTCGACGCTCAATGGTAGGGCTCGTCGCGGGAACCGGAGCGACACTGGCCCTCGCCGCCTGCGCGACTGACGACGATGATGACGACGTTGTCGACGTCGTCGACGGACCTGATGACGACGATGATGAGCCGGTAGAACCGGTTGACGATGACGATGACGAGGAGGTCGTCGACGACGTCGATGACGATGAAGACGATGATGAGCCGATCGAGCCCGAGGACGATGACGATGACGACGAAGTCGTCGACGAAC
>SKKR01000370.1 GCA_007123655.1 Thermomicrobiaceae bacterium | reverse complement strand
TGGCTGACACTTCGCGCCGTACAGAATTGCTCAGGCAACTCCCGTCGGTTGACGCGGTTACGGGGAATCCTGGAGTCGCTGAAGCTGCGGACGGTGTGAAACCGTCAATCGTCACGGCCCTCGCTCGTGAATGCATTGAACGCACGCGTCAGGCGATTCTCTCCGGAGACGTCTGTGATGATCCCGCCTCTCGGGTTGTTGCCGAGATCCGGGGGGAACTGGAATCGTTGAGCGGCGCCCGCCTGTCTGAAGTGATCAATGCGACCGGCGTCATCATCCACACCAACCTTGGCCGCGCCCCTGTCAGCCAGGAAACGAGCCAGGCAATGAGCCTGGCTGCCGGCCGGTATACGCCACTAGAGCTCCAACTGTCGTCCGGAAAGCGCGGCGGGCGTATGTCTGAGATCAGCCAGCGACTCCGGCTGCTCACCAGAGCGGACGATTCTCTGGTCGTCAACAACAATGCCGCCGCCGTTCTTCTCGTCCTGAGCGCTCTTTGTTCCGATCGAGAAGTGATACTGTCCCGAAGCCAGGCAGTCGAGATTGGCGGCGGGTTCCGCATTCCAGACGTAATGGCTCAGAGCGGCGCCAGGCTCGTTGAGGTGGGGACCACGAACCGTACTTACGCACGCGACTACGACGACGCGATCAGTCAAGAGACCGCGGCGCTGCTCACTGTGCACTGGAGCAATTTCAGAATCGTGGGTTTCACCAGCCAACCCTCTCTCGCCGAACTGTCGGAGCTGGCGCGATCCCGGGATGTGATCCTGATTGAAGATCTGGGGTCTGGATCGTTGCTCGACACCGGACCATACGGTCTGACACCGGAGCCGACTGTGACGCAAAGTATCGAGGCTGGCGTCGACGTCGTCTGCTTCTCCGGAGACAAACTGTTCGGAGGGCCGCAGGCGGGAATCATCTCTGGTCGTCGCGATCTTATCCAGCGCATCAGCCGGCATCCGCTTGCAAGGGCGGTGCGGGCGGACAAGACCGCGCTCGCCGGCATTTCAGCGACGCTGACTCACTATACCCGTGGTGAAGCTGTTCAGAAAATTCCGGTCTGGAAGATGATCTCGATGGACCGTGAGCGACTGCGCGATCGTTGCGAGTGGTACCTGTCCGAACTGGGTTATCCAGACGGAGTCGAGATCGTCGAAACGAGTTCCGCGATCGGGGGTGGCGCTCTTCCGGGGGACCTGATTCCATCCTGGGGTCTGGCGATTTCCACGTCGCGTCCGGATGACCTCGCCAGGCAATTGCGGACCGGCACGCCGGCGATCATGCCTCACATTGACGACAACCGGCTGATACTGGACGCCAGGACCGTCCTCCCGGAGCAAGACGAAGCGCTTGTACGGGGAATTCAGGGCGCGTTGTGGAGCGGATGACGGATCGCCGTGCCCGTCGGACCAGTCGACGCGCGAGCGAGGGGCGCTTCGTCAATCACCAGTGTCTCGAATGTCCCGGAAGTACGGGCTTCGAGACGGGTAGAACTCCGGATATCTCGTCTTCATCTGGTCGATGAGCACCAGATGACTGACAACCGTCTCCCGGTCTTTTTCTGACTCCGCGTGTGACAGATCTGACATCAGCTGACGGATCTGCTGGTCGTGTCTCTGTTTGCGCAGTCGATTCAACACCTGCTCGGCTTCGCGCTTCAGCTGGCCGGGATACATCTGTGGACGTTCCCCGAGATTCGCGACCAGGCGCTCGCCGTGCGCGGCCAGTTCGTCCGGGAGCGTCTGCATCATCGCTGGAACATGCTCAACTGCCGTTGTGCGCAGCGATTGCACGATCTGCCTGCTTCGCGCATCGAGAACATCGGTGTCCGCGAGATCGTCAAGCACGCCGCCCAGATACTCTGGATAGCGAATCAGCAGGCCAACCAGGTGCTCTTCCGGGGTTGCCGGTTGCGGCCGGGAACCCGGCTGGTTCGGCCGTCGGCGTGAGCGAGTAGGCCGTCCCGCCGTCAGAATGACGCGTTCGGAGATCTGTAGGCGACGCGCGGCAATGCTGACGTAATGCTCGCGGATCACGTTGTCTGCGATCTCTTTGAGTACCGGTCCAAGCTGCTGGACGATCTCTGACTTCCGACGAGGATCCGAGGGAGGCGGGTCTCCGATCACCGTGTCAACGTAGAAGTCGAGAAACGGAATCGGACTGGCGATCAGTTCGTTCCAGCGCTGCTGATCAGTTCGAATGAGGTCGTCCGGGTCGGTATCCTCTGGCAGTTTGACGATTCGGATGTCGGTCTTGAGTTGCTTTTCGAAACGAACTATTCCAGGACCGTCGACGACCGCGCGTTCATCCTCGGAAAGCGATTCTCGCATCACATCGAGCCCTCGAATGGTGGCCATCTGACCGGCAACGTCGGCGTCCAGCGCGAGGATGATTCGATCAACCCCACGACGAATGAGCCGGACCTGCTGCTCAGTAAGCGCCGTACCCATTGAGGCAACGACATTTCGATAACCATGCTGGTGGGCCGCAATCGCGTCCATATACCCTTCGACGACGACGACTTCGTGTTTCTCCCGAATCGCGTCCCGTGCCTTGTCGATCGCGTAAAGCGAACTGCTCTTATCGAAGATCGGCGTCTGCGGCGAGTTCAGATACTTTGGCATCTCGTCACCCAGCGCCCGGGCGCCGAACCCGATCACACGTCCGTCCGCATCATGGATCGGAAACATGAGCCGGTTCCGGAACCGGTCGTAACTCCGGCCGGCCTCGTTCATCGTGACCAGACCGGATTCGAGCGCCTGCTCGACAGAAATGTCGTTCTTGAGGAACCGCGACAGCAGCGAGTCCCAGCGGTCCGGCGCGAACCCGAGTTGGAACCGCTCCGCCGTTTCCCGGTCTATGCCACGCCGTTCCAACAACTGCCTGCCGGGCTCACCGTGGGACGTTCGCCAGAGGACATGGCTGAAGAAGCTGGCCGCGCGCTGGTTTAGATCGTAGAGATGATTGTTCTGATTTACTGGCGCCGGGCTTTGATCGGCTGGTCGTTGCTCCAGTTCGACGCCGGCCTGGTGCGCCAGAAGCCGGAGTGTCTCGGGGAAGTCGATCCGCTCCTGCTGCATGACGAAATTGAACAGATCACCGCCTGCATGACAGCCGAAACAGTGGAACGTCTGACTGTCCGGAAAAACGATGAACGACGGTGTCTTCTCCTGATGGAACGGACAGAGTCCCTTGAAGCTTCGCCCGGCTTTCCGGAGTTGCACCGACTGACCGACGATGTCGACGATGTCAAGCCGATCTTTGATCTGTTCCACGGCGTCATTCGACATCTATCGTGAAACTCCTACGCCGACCAGAAGGTCGGAATGTACAGCTCCTGAAACCGCTTCAACGCGTAGCGGTCGGTCATGCCGGCGACATAGTCCGCGGCGACACGTTCGACTGGTTCATCCGCGAGCGCGCGGGCGAACTCTCGCGGGATCGCTCCCGGATTCGAAACCGCTTCCTGATACAGGACCTGAACCAGGCGTTCGGCTTTGATCGTCGAGTTCTCCTGATTGATCGGACCGTAGACCTCGGCGAAGAGGAAGTCGCGCAGCGTGTCGGCGGCCGCTTGGACGTCGCCGGACATCAGGATGACCTGGTCTCCCGGCTGAGCAGAATCCAGCGCCGGTGCGGAGGTCTCTACGATGTCGCATACGAGCGTGTTGATGCGCTCGCTGTGACGCTCACCAAGCACGCGGTTGACCTCGTCCGGTATCTGATTAGCTGAGATCCGCCCACCCCGTATGGCATCGTCAAGGTCGTGGTTGATATAGGCGATTCCGTCGCTGATCTTGACGATCTGCGCTTCCGGTGTTGCCGGGCGTCCAGATACCTCGCCGGTAATGGCTCCCTCTGGTTTCGAATGATGAATGATCCCGTCTCGAACCTGGTCAGTCAGATTGAGGCCGTTGCCGTCTTTTTCGATGCGATCGACGACTCGCAGGGACTGCCTGGCGTGAATGAACCCGGGGAACACCGCGTTCAGGGCACGTTCCCCGGCGTGACCAAACGGAGTGTGGCCCAGATCGTGCGCCAGGCCGATGGCTTCCACCAGATCCTCGTTGACCCGCAGCGCTCTGGCGATCGTCCGGGAGATCTGCGTGACCTCAAGAGTGTGGGTAAGCCGGGTGCGCACGTGATCCCCGTCCGGGGACAGGAACATCTGGGTCTTGTGCATCAATCGTCGAAACGCCTTGGAGTGGATCACCCGGTCCCGGTCCACCTGAAAGGCGGTACGGACCGGACTCGGAGAGTCTTCGACGGTGCGTGTTGCTGACGAGCTCGGAGTCGCCGCAGCGTGCAAGTACCGGTCTTCAGCCTGTTCCAGACAGAAGCGAATGGATGTCACGGCGATCCTCTGAATGATGACCACAGGTCAACGACATGACGTAGTGTCACTGCCAGTATAGCTGAAAAGCCAGGAAACATATCCCTGTACGGACGGGAAATCCGAAAATTGATCAGTTGGTCAGAGGAATGATGTGGCGGGCACAACCAGATCGCGGGAAGCGTTTATCCCGTGCCCATGGGAAATTTGGCTGTTGCATTGCGGGGGACGTGTTTCAGACTCCGCAATCCCTATCCCGAATCAAGCTTAGCACCGGTACCAGACGATGTAAAGGGTCACTTTAAGATTTCCTTCAGGAAGTTGACAGAACTAGGACAGGTTGTCAATAACGGGGTCGATTTGCTGCATGAGGTATGTGACACTGCGCGATCGCCAATGCGGATAATGTGCAGTCGCTTCGGCCAGGAAGGCAATCACTGGAGTTGACGGACCGCGTAGGCGCCGATCCCTCGACAGGCTCGGAACAGGTGCTCCCTGTGGGCCCGGTGGAGATGGCGGATCAACGCGGTCGCACGGGGTCGTGCGACTCTGCGTCCAAATCGAATTGCAATCGCGTTTCTTCAGTAAGGGCCAGGTACTTG
>SKKR01000422.1 GCA_007123655.1 Thermomicrobiaceae bacterium | reverse complement strand
CCAGATTCGCCCGTCATTCTCCGAGGTAGGTCCAGTCCCCGCACTGGCTCGTCTCGAATCCGACATCCGTGTCGCTGATCTCCACGATTCCCCCTGCGTCACCGAAGTGGTTCGCATGAATGTCGGCCAGTTCGCCACTGAATCCGTCGAGCCGTGCCCAGTAGCAGCTGTCCCCGTCACCGGTGCTCTGCCAGGTGCCCGGCGTTATCTCATCGCCGACGAGAAAGATCCCGTCCCCGAAATCGGATGACGTGTCTGCCCGAACCGGCTCACCGTCGAGGACCCATTCGCCGCACCGTTCGGATACGAACCCGGCGTCACCAGGCTGGATCTCCACGATCTGGCGATAGTCGGTGAAAGAGTTGGCGATGATATCGTCCAGTTCCCCGCTGAATCCGCTCACGCGTTCCCAGTAGCACGAATCAGTGGGATCGCTCGCGACATAGCGGCCGGGCTGGATATCATCGCCGACCACGTAGGTCCCGTCCGTGAACGAGGTTCCGGCTTCGGGGGGTTCCGGCGGCTGAGCCGGGGTATCGTCATATCGCCACTGGTAGTAGTGCTGGCCGATGTTGGCCGCTTCGACCTGCCAGGCCGGATCATTGTCCGGGGTATACGTCAGGCAGCGCCGCTCAAAACATTGCGCCAGAACGTCTTTCCATTCGCCGGCGACCGGGACATGTACCCAGTACGCCTCGGTGATCGGAAGTCCGACGGCAAAGAACGGATTCTCAAACAGCTGATCGGATTGATACTGCCCATCGACGTAGACCTCGCCGCTGGAGTTCATGAACTCCCAGAAGACAGAGGCCACGTTGTTTTCCGTTTCCTCCACGTAGTGCTCGGCCGTCGCGCCGTGGACAGCCAGCGCGGACTCGCTTCCCACATTCCCTTCGCGGTCGATGGTCTGGACGATCGTCTCGCCGGTCGGAAGCGGATCAGCGTCCAGCACGCCGGTGAACGTGGCGTAGGTGGGGCTGTCCGCATGGTCATCACCGGCGACCTGAACCTCAGCCGGCTCGCGCTCGACGAACTCGTTGTCGCCGATCTGCATCCGGCCGGTGATAAGCTCCGTGGCGAGCAACCCGTTGGTGACATACCAGATTGAGCCCGGATCCGCGTCCGGGTCGTTTATCTCCATGCGCGTCTTATCAAAATACTGCACCAGACGTTCACCGCCGGGCGCGTCGAGGTATTCCTCGTGCATCTGCGGGGTGTGGCCGCTGGGACCCCACATCCAGGTCCGGCTCACGACTCCGTCCGCGACTGGACGGTCCGTCCGTTCCCAGGTGCGCTCGAACGCCGGTTCTTCGATTGGATTGGCACTGACCGTAAGCGTCGAAACCAGGCCAGCGATCAGCGCGAGCGCGAGACCTCGTCTGAGAAGTGGTGTCATCCGGTCCTCCTTCGTTTCATTCTGCAATGCCACGCTCCGCGGCATCCGTCGAACGCGAAGCCAGCTGGAGCCCGGGCGAATCTTCCGGGCAATGTGAAGGCGGCCCACTGCGGCCGCCCTGATAATCCTGCGTAGTCAGATTAGCGTGAATCTCACCCACCGGCGATCCCGGGAATGGTGACGTGACTGATCCTAGAAGTCGCCCTCATCGATGTCAAAAATCGCCTGTCCAAAGCCAAAGAGTTGCGGGCTGAAGATGAGTTCCCATTCCGTCTGTTCTTCCCTGACTTCCCAGGCGATGTCGCCGCGAAGCGAACGACCGGGCCCGAGCTCTCCGTCGAGCGATCCTTCCGTGTCAGCCATGAAGGCGATATCTCGCGTTCGGTTTTCCTCGTCGACCAGGTCGAACATCAGGAGGGATGAAAGCTGTGTCGAAGAGTCGGCTTCATTCTCGATCTCGATGTCCGTGAGCAGCCAGCGCACCCCTTCGTCCGGTCCGAAGAATTCAGATCCTTCGTCCCAGCGCACGCTGTGCAGCGTCATGACGAGTTCACCCATTCTCACCGTATCGCCAACCCGGAAGCCCTCAGCTTCCTCCAGTTCTGCATCGTCGGTTTCGATCTCGTCTGGTTCCGTAGCCTCGCCTTCGTCATTGTCCGCCGGGACGGGAGTAGCGACGTCATCGGCTTCTTCGTCGTCTTCCTCGGTGACTGCCGGTTCGTCATCGGTGGTTTCGGCAGGTTCGGCAGTCGCTTCCTCTGGAGCCGAATCGTCGCTAACTTCGGTTGTATCGTCGACCGAGTCCTCCACACGTTCGGCTTCAAGATCCTCACACGCAGCGAGGGCGAGCATTGATATCGCGAACACACTGAGAATGATGATTTTCTTGGTCATTCTGAAATCTCCCTTTTCTAGTTGACTGCCGGTAATTCCGGCGGGGCGGCAGGGTCATACTCGTCGTCGTGCGATGTCCCTTTGGTGCTTCGGCGGCTCAGGAACGCGAAGACCGCTCCCGCAATCAACAGAACGCCGGCCAGCACCCAGAACAGTGAGATGGCAACGAACCCGAGCACCCCGACAACGGCCTGGACGATGCCTGCCGCCCCCGGACTTCGATTGCTCAGGGCACCGCCGACAATGCCGAAGACGCCGAGCAGGATCGCAGCGAACCCCAGCCCGACGACCGATCCGCTCCCCTCGGCATCGAACGCTGATCCGATCCCGCCGACCATCATTGCCAGAAGCCCGGCAAGTATCCCGAACATCCCTCCGACTATTCCGAACACCAGTGATGCAGTACTCATGTCATACCCCTCTCATGTGTCAACCACGCGTCCCCGTCGGGTACGGTTACCGCGGCATCTCAACCGTCTGATCAGAGAATAGATGGCAGGCGGGAACACTGTGGTTCACACGGGATCGGGAACCTGGAGATTCCCGAGAACTGGACGGATGGCGAGAGGTACTATGCGTTCAAACTGGGGCTTGCTCGCCTAGTGAGGGTTAAACATGCGAACCACACGTGTGGAGCGAATGCCGAACGTGTTTTCAAGAACGCGCGGGCTACTCGAAAACGAAGCGCCAGTCGCTGGTTGCGGCCACTTCTATGATTGCTACATCAGAAGGCACACGCACGCGCCCGTCATATCGATCCACTGTGTTGACCATGAGATGGTAACGATCACCGTATCCAACGACCGCGAAGTGTCGTTCCTGAGGATTACCCTCGATCAACACTGATTGAGATTGACCTTCGATTGCGAAGACGTAATCTCCGTTCCCGACGACCTCCCCAGGCACGTCGTAACTGTCAATCAGCGCGAGTGGCCGGATTTCGATTTCCCAGTCGCCCGTAGCATTTATCTCAAGATGAGTCGAGTACTCGCCGTCCATGAAATCGAGCGGTACCAGTCCTTCGTACGGATCAGTTGTATTGACGAGCAGGGAAACCTGCTCACCAAATTCATCAAATGACAAAACAGCGAAGTGCCTGGATTCAGGGTTTCCCCGGACGTGCAGGAGCGCCGCCAACTCGAGACCTTCCGGTTTTTCTATGCTGATGAAGTCGTCTCCGGTTCCGGTGTAGGTAATCGGTTCTGCGGGTGGCTCGGGAGTTGGTGTCGGCTCTGGAATCGGTGTTGGTGCTGTCGTCGGCGTCGGTTCAGGAGTGGGCGTTGGCAGTGGCGTGGGGGTAGGCTCCGGAACCGGCGTTGGAACGGGAGCGGTTGGGGTGGGGGTCTCCTCGGGCGCGACTGTGGCCGTCACCTCTGGCGTTGTTGCCTGGGCAATCTCGATCGTGGGCGTCGGATCCGCCACGTCGTTTTCCTCGTCGTTTCCAACAAGCACAGCGAGGCCAGCCACGATCACGCACAGTCCGAGTATCGCGACGCAGCCGACCCCTCCGATCAGTAGCCACGATCTTCCCCTGCTGCCAGTTGGCTGGGTGTCTGGGCTACCTTCACTCGAGGCGGGATCCGTGGTGTGTTCGTCTGGTTGCGAAGACGCCGACATTAGGAAACTCCGATGGCTTACTCTCGCCGGCTATTTTGACCTCATCGACCGCCGAAAGAACTCACACGCGCTCTTAATTCGTAACACGTTAGTCTCTGACATTCTAACAAGATATCGAGAATTGTGCACAGGGTGGAACACTAACGTGAGCGGCGAGAGTAACCGGTCTGCCGACGTCCGATCGGAACATGGGTGTGGCACTTGTGGTGAATCGCTTTTGTCGATCAGAGTCAGCGCCAGTCGAGATGCCATGTGCGCAGTGGGTTGCTAATCAGGGACCGCTGAGTTCGGGGACCCGGTATCATTACGGCTTGAATCCGGGACGAGCGACGCCGCCGGTACGGCAGGCAGGAGTGAGATGCGCTGGATGTTCGAGGCCCTGATGAAGATCTGGCCGGTCAACCGGCTCCTGATGTGGATCTGGCGTCATATGCCGTTCCCGAAAGGAGCGAGATCTCGCATCATGCGGAGCGCGAACGACTGGTTCATGGTTGGCGTCATCGCGGTCATCTTCGACGATCGGGAGCATGTTCTCCTGGTGCGTAACACCTACGATCCAGCGTTCGAATGGAGTCTGCCCGGTGGCTGGATGGGGAGACATGAGAATCCAGCGGAATGTATCATCCGTGAACTGCGCGAAGAGACCGGCTATCAGGTCGCTGTCGAAGACCTGCTCAACGCTCGCAGTAACCGGAAACTTCCTTCAGTCGACCTTGTGTTTCGCGCCTCCATCGTTGGCGGAGATTTTCGGTCGAGCGCGGAAGTGACCGAGGCCCGGTTCTTCGATCCCTGCGAGCTTCCTGATGGGGTGACGCCGGTGCACCGTCGGCTCGTTCAGGATCTGACTGTTCGCGTGACGGTGTAGGTGGTTCTCGCACAGGGAACTGAAAGGAAAAGGAGCGGCCCGCTCCACAATATTTGTGTGGGGACGAGCGGGCCGCGCCAGAGTGGGGAATGGTTCGTGGGTCAGGGATACTGACCCGCGGAGTTAGCATTTGTCGCCGATGCGGTTCTGTGAACCGTGTTTCAGTCGTTCGTGAAGACTCACAAGTCGGTGCACCGATCGGCACCGGTTTTCTGACGTCGGGATTCATTGTAAGGTGACCCGGCACAGTGTGCACGGGTCGCGGGAACAGAATTCGATCACTCGGGGTACAGAAACCAACCTGTCCTTTGGTACAGGAGTTCACACCCGGCTCTGCCCATGGGATCGACTCGCTCGTGCAGGCTAAGGGTTATCCAGGGCGCCAGCGCGTTAGGGGCTGAATCGATGCACGATCAGCGCAGTCAGACGGTGCTTCAGCAATATGACTGGGCATCTCGATATCTCGAGGGCTTGATCCAGGGTCCGCCGTCACCGCCGCCGGATGCGACCCCGGAGGAGATTCGTGCCCGGGCGATCGCCCGGAAGCAGCGCTTGCGAGCGTTCCTCAGGTTCATTGGCGATCCTCACCTGAGCTATCGCTGTCTCCACGTAGCGGGGACATCTGGCAAAGGTTCCACGTCCGCATTCCTGGCCAGCATCCTGTCCCGACACGGGTTCCGAACGGGCCTGCACGTTTCCCCCTACCTTCAGGTCGAGACGGAAAAACTCCAGATCGATGACAAGCTTCTGTCAGCGCAGTCGTTCGCCGGGTATGTCGAGGCGCTGGACAAGGAGGTGCGGCGCTGGACGGATGCCGGGAACCATGCCCTGACGTACGGAGAGTTCTGGGTCGCGCTCACGTTTCTGTGCTTTCAACGGGAAAACTGCGACTTCGCGGTCGTGGAAACCGGTGCCGGCGGGCGGTTTGATCTGACCAATGTCGTGCAGCCGGACGTTAGCGTGATCACGTCAGTGGGCCTGGACCACGTTCGCACGCTTGGCGAGACCATTCCGGAAATCGCCTGGCACAAAGCCGGAGTTATCAAACAGAACACGCCTGCCGTCACTACGGTGGAGGACCCGGCCGCGCTCGAGGTTATCCGGCAGGAAGCAATCGAGATGAACGCGCCGCTGGTGGAACTCCGGGCGAATCGGGATTATCAGTGGGAATGGCGAGACGGGGACGCAGGCTACCTGACGATGTCCGGATTGAGCCGGCCGGTCCGGTTGCCGCTGCCGGGCAGGTTCCAGGCATCGAACGCGGCGGCTGCGGTTGCTGCGACGCAGCTACTTCAGCACGAATCGCGTCCACTGATATCGGTGTCGGCCGCCGAGGCGGGTATCGAGCAAACGCGGTTTCCGGGGCGACTGGAGATCCCCCAGACCCGGCCGCAGGTCGTGCTGGACGGAGCGCATAACCCGGAGAAAGTGACCGCGCTCGTGGAATCACTCAAGTTGTATTCGAATGAGGGGCGCCGAATTCTCGTGCTCGGGTCACTGGGCGGGCATGACTTTCTCAACGTGGCCCGCATCGTTGTGCCGGAGGCGGATGAGATCATCGTGACCGCGCCGAGTGCGGTGGAGCGGCCGAGCGCTCCAGTCAACGAGATCGTTCGGACGATCGAAGATGCCGGCGTTCCGTATCAGGTAGTGCTCGACCCGTCCGACGCAATCCGTGTCGCGCTTGATACGGCAAGCCTGGAGGATCAGATCGTGGTGACCGGGTCGCTGTATCTGGTAGGTACTGTTCGCGAGCACTGGTATCCGAAGGGGGCGATCCTTGAGCAGCGGACCCCGTTTCCGGAGGCCGGGCGACAATGAGCAGGCTGATTCTGTTCGACGTTGACGGCACGCTTATCAAACGTGGCGATCCAGACCATCTTGCGGCAATGGATGTCGGTGTTCACTCGATCTTCCCTGACGCGGCCGAGGCGACCGTGATGCGGGTCGATTTCGATGGCAAGGTCGACAGGCTGATCGCCACCGAGGTTCTGAGCCAGGCCGGGATCCGGGTGCGGCCGGATGATCCCGCGCTCGACCGTGTGTTCCATCGCGCCGGTGACGCGTACCGGGAGGTCTGGCAGACGAAATCCGGCGGTGACGACGACCTGCTTCCCGGCGTCGCGGACCTCGTATCTGAGCTGCACGGAGATCCACGGTTCGCGCTTGCAGTGATGACCGGAGGAAGCCGGCCGATCGTCGAGGTGAAACTCAAAAGGTTGGGCCTCGCCGATCGGTTTCCCGTCGGCTCGTTCGGTGATGAAGTCCCGGACCGACCGTCGCTGGTTCCGCTGGCGGTAGAGCGAGCCGAGTCTCACTATGCCGCGTCGTTCGATCCGGACGATTGCGTCGTGGTCGGGGATACCCCGGCGGACGTGCACTGCGCGCATGTTCACGGGATCGCCTGCCTTGGGACAGCAACAGGGAAGTATTCAGTCGCTGATTTGCGACGGGCGGGCGCGGACGCCGTAGTCGAAACGCTGGGGGACACCGGAGAGATCATTTCCCGGCTCTCGTCGCTGGTATTCAAGCGCACGACCCCATAGGTGACCGGCAACAAAACGAGGAGCGGGATTCGGGTTCAGGCGCCCACTCCTGTCAACCCGGTAAGCTCGGAATGGCCCGCACCGCCAACCCGGGGGACGTTCAGTCTCGATCCTGATCCATCGTGGATTCCCCGCCGTCGGGCGGCTTCATCTCCGGCATTTTGCCGATCTGGCCGGAAAGGACCACCTCGGCCAGAACAGTCTGGACAACCCGGACACCAAGAAGCGAGGTTATGTCAGCAACGTCGTAGGGCGGCGAGACTTCGACGACTTCAAGTCCGGAGATCCCTTCGCGGGAAACCTTCCGGATCAGCTTGAGCAGCTCTCGTGGCAGGAATCCGCCCGGCTCCGGTGTGCCGGTCCCTGGGGCAAACGCCGGGTCCATACAATCGATATCGAAGCTGATGAACACGGCCTTTGCGTTCCGCCAGGCGATTTCGAGCGCGTACTCGGCGATCCGGTCGATCCCGAACTGGTCGACGTCCTCCAGCGTAATCACCGTCGCTCGCCGGTCTCTGGCGATTCGCAATCCCTCTCGGGATCCGGTCCATCCGCCGATTCCGATCTGTACCAGGTTCTGCGGCGGTGCGTTGGGGATGTTCGTTGCATGGAAGAACGGCGTGCCGTGCATGCGCTCATCCATGTTGAACTCGCTGAGATCTGAATGGCGGTCGAAGTGGATGATCCCGATGTTGCCGTCGACGTAGGGGGACAACCCCATTACGTCCGGGTAACCGATGGAGTGGTCTCCCCCGAGGACGACCGGGAAGACGGAGCGCTCGGTCAGATACCCGATCGCCCTGGCAATCTGGTCGAAGCTTTTCTCAATGTTGGCCGGGATGACCGAGACGTCGCCCACGTCGACCATGTCGAGCGTTTCCACCAGGTCGACGCCAATTTCGGGGTTGTAACTGCTTCCGAGTGAGGATATGCGGCGCATGGCTTCCGGTCCGAACCGGGTTCCGGAACGGAATGTCGTGCCGGTGTCGAGCGGGACCCCGATAAATGCGACATCCTGCCCGCCGAGTTCCCGCATGTCTTCCAGGTACGGCGCTCCCAGCATGCGACCCGTGTTCGAATAGCCGCCGCCACTCCGGTTGAACAGCGGGATCTTGCGGTCACGAATCGACGCGGCGGATTCGAGGCCGTGCTCTAGCGCCTGTTCGGTGCGTTCGTCACGCTTCTCGCTGGGCCACTGGACTGATCGGTCCATCGCCCAGGTTCCTTTGAGGTCCTCGTGTTTCAAAGTCTGCCCTCCCGTGGACAACGTTTTGCAGCGTCAGGGCAGTGTACTGGCAATCCGCCGCCGTGGGAACCCTGCCGTTCGTTCCCGCTACTGTTCGGCGGCAGCCTCTTGCGCCTTCTTCTCACTCAGGATGAAGAGGAGGGATCGCATCGCGGCCTCCTCCGGATTGCGGGAGACCACGTTCGCCAGGGAGAAGCTGTCCTCGTTGAAACACATGCAGGCGAAGTCGTCCGGGTAGCAGTCGATGACCACTGAATATGCTTCCTGTCGCAGCAGGTGAACCAGCCGGGTAAGGCTCGGGACCACGATCTCGCCTGCCTGCAACGTTCCGGGAGGATCGGTAGCCAGGCGCATGTCGTCCGGAATGCGTTCGCCGAGAATCCAGTCTCCGGGTTGCGGTTCGAGACTCGATGTCAGCGCGTACCCGTGCCCGCGACAGAGCCGCAGGTACGAGAAAGCGAACCCGTTAATGACCTCATTGGGATCACGCGAGCGTTCGGTGCCGATGTCGGGATTCCGGTGCATTCGGATCTCGGAACTCATTGGGGCGACTCACCTCTCAGTGGAACCGGTTTCCTGGTGCGAGATCGCCGTCGCACCGCACGCATGGTATCACCCGCCGGGCGTATGCACCGGCGACCTGCCGTGTCTGCCCGGGTCGGATGCTCGTTGTGGCGGGAAGGGCGAGGCTCTGTTAGGTTTAGTGCGCTCGACCGGCGGTGACCGATTATCCAAAGCCCACAGGAGACTGGCGCCTTGCTGACCGATGTCCGACTCTGGTTACTCATCATTCTGAGCGTCGCAATGCTGTTCACCATCGAGGCGATCGAGGAATTTGTTGAGGGTAGCTGGCCGCAACTCAAGCGGCCGTACGATTTCTGGGGGTTATTCGGTGAACTGAGGAATCTCTGGATTGCGGTCGCCATGTTCGTACTTCCCGGCCTGGTGCTCATTATCCTGAATCTTGCTATTCTCCTGATCCGGGATCTGCCCCACAGTAACGTTCAGGTGCTCGGCACGATCTTTGTGGTGGTCGGCTGGCTGGTGTTCCTCATGACGGCGGCGAATCTGGCGGGAATTGGATCATATCTGCGAACGGTGGGATTTGCGGTGCCGCTGGCACTGGTCCTGATTCTCGGGATCGGGGACCTGTTGCTGGTGATCTCACTCGTCGACATTTTTCCGGACGATATCCGGTCATTCCTGCCGTTTGAGGATGACAACGGCGTCTAACGTTCCATCAGTCCCGGGTTTGCGCCATGCTGGGAAGTAATGAGGTGTCAAAGACCGAGTCAGGTGGCTGGTCTCCTGATTCGAGGTAGAAGGTCAGGCTCTGCAGGGCACTGGTGGGGTCGATCTCCCGGACGCGCACATGCTCGGGAACGTGAATGATCGCCGGGGCGTAGTTCAGGATCGCCAGAACCCCACTGTCTACAAGCTGTTCGGCAACTTCCTGAGCGTTGTCCGCGGGAACCGCGATGATTCCGATCCGGATACCCATCTCCGGTATGACCTCTTGCATGGCCGAGGCGTCCATCACCGCTACCCCGTTTGCCTCCTGGCCAATGTGTTCCCTGTTCCGGGCGAAGATCGCGGAGATGCGAAAACTGTTGCTTTCGAAACCGCGGTAGTGGGCGATCGCGCGGCCAAGCTGCCCGAAGCCGACCAGGGCGACATTCCAGGTGCGATCCAGCTTCAGGACGCGCTGGATGCCGTCGGCAAGGTTGGCGATGTCGTAGCCTTTGCCCTGCTTTCCGAACCGGCCGAAATAGGAAAAGTCCCTCCGGATCTGCGCCGCAGTGACCCCGATATGGGCCCCGAGATCCTCGGATGAGACACTCTCGAGACCGAGACCCTGCATCCGGCGCAATGTTCTGAGGTAGATGGGCAAGCGACGGATGACGATGTCAGGGATCTCATTGGCGCTCATAAGCCGGCGTCTCCTGTCCCGGATTGGTGGACCAGCCGGGCGGCCGCTGAATGCCCGGGGTGCCGGTCATTTCGGCCGTCGCCTGATCCATTTCCCGCGTACGGTCGAACGATGGAGTTATGCTACCACCCCGAGCGGAAACTCAGCAAAACAGGAGACCCCGGTGACGTGTGCCGCCGTCTAGTTGATGTGACGGTCCAGCCACTTTTCGACTTCGGCCGGGTCACTCGCCTTCGCGGTCAGATTCCGCCACGTTTCGTTGAGGCGCCGAACGATCGGTTCAACCATCATGTTTCCGGACGTCCAGATGCCGACCGGCTGGTTATGGTCCACGTCGTCAGTCGCGTAGTACTCAAAGAGCGCAGCGGCGTCTCCCGCTGTCAGCCGGTTTGTGTGTCCAAAGTCCTCGGTCGTCAGCGCGATCTGAAGCCCGCCGTCCTCCGAGAGCATCGGCTTCCAGTAGCGAGCAATGTCCGAGGCCATTGCCGGCCCGTCAATCTGGTCGACCTTGCGGAATCGTTTCGCGACCCGCTCCAGCAGATCCTCGTGAACAATCAGTTTGATATCCCAGTCGTAGGGAAACGCATCCCGTGCGTGCTCGTTCCAGTGCGACCACTTCCTGGCAACTGCCGGGTCCACCGGGAGTCCGGGAAACAGTCCACGATAGAGCGTGATGTAGTCGATATTCGGCGCGGTGGCCAGCAGTCCCGCGTCGTTTAGAATCCCGATACGTGGCCCGGGAATCTCGTTGAGCTGGACTACCGCCCGGGACAGGCCGATGGCATTCTGACCGCTGTGGCTGATGAGCTCACGGATCTGCTCATCACGTTTGAGATGCGAATCTTCATTCTGAAAAAGCTCCGAGACCTGCTCCTGGACGCCAATCGTCGGCATGTGACCATTGGAGAGCAGTTCGATCGCGTGATTGAGCTGTCGCCGCGTGTCAATAGAGAGCCCGACGATCTCCTGGTAGGCGTTTTCATCGAGTGCCAGAAGGTCCGCCTGCCAGGCAAGCTGCTCGTCGAGTTCCTGAAGATCATGCTCGAGCTGGACGAACTCATCGATGCTGATCCCCAGGACGTGGGCGATATTTGCCAGAACCGTGAAGCTCGGAAGCGTCTGGCTTCGCTCGAGCCTGCTCAGGTGAGAAGCAGAAAGACCCGCCGCTCCCGCCAAGTCGTCGAGTGTAAGATCCCGAAGCTGGCGCAGGTGTCGGATCTGCGGGCCGATTCGCTGGCGCTGTGCAATTGCTTTAGTCACCGAACACACACTCACTTTCCTCTGACGCCGGATAAGGTCGATCAATCCAACACGGGATTATACCCATGATGGCGAAGCGTTGCCTTTCGTCTACTTATCTGCATCAACTGCATCTGAACGAACCTTGCGACAATGCCCGGCAACGATCGTGTCAGTAACTGTTCGCAGGAATGATGCCCGCTTAACGAATATCCATTGCGCACTGTGCCAAGCGTGGAGGGATTGTGCAAGGTGATCGATCCCGAGGTTCGAGGCAATCTCTAAGAGATCTGTCTGAATTTCTGAGAATCAGATCAAAATCTATTGACATCGGTTCGTAGTAGGCGTACAATAACGCGAAACAGGAGGTTCGAAGTGTATACATCACCAGCCCATTGCCCGACATGTTCCGGAAAACTGGTTATCAACGAACTCGGCTGCCTCACCTGCGGCACCGTCATTCGCGGTGAGTGGGAGGGAAGCCCGTTCGAACGACTAACCGGTGATCAGCAGGCATTTCTGGTGCTCTTCGTCAGGAGCCGCGGCAATCTCAGCGAGGTCGAGCGCGCTCTCGGCGTTTCCTATCCCACTGTCCGCGCAAAGCTGGAGGAAGTCATCCAGTCGCTCGGCCAGGATGCGGAAGCTTCCGCCGCGGCGGGGGACAGTGAGCAGCAGCGCCGGCGGGATGTCCTGGAGCGCGTCAAGCGCGGAGAGATGTCCGCTACTGACGCAGTGAACGAGTTGCGTCGTCCGCAGGCGGAGGATTAGCGTGTCTGAGCAACCGCAGAAGATACCGCTTGGCAATGCTTCCCGCGTGTCGATCAACATCTCCGGTGTCCCCGTACTGGTGACCTGGAGCGATGACGTTGACGAGATCAACGTTGCCGGTGGTGAACTCGATGTCCAGCATGTCAACGATGAGATCCACCTCTCCGGTCGCGGTCGACGTGGGACCGGGGGCGCGGACGGCATCCTGGGGATGCTGCCGAACATCTCGGTCCCGGGCGTAACGATTGACTGGGGAGAGGGTGGCAATTCGATTCAGGTGGATGACGACGGCGTTGTCATTCGGCGTGAGCGCCGGCACCGCGAATCCACGGATGCGGGGTTCGAGATCGTCCTGCCGATGCGCGTGACAACCTCCTCGATCGAGGTCGATCGCAACAATCTCGAACTCGTGTCCCCGTCCGGAAACGTGGACGTCAGCCTCAAATCCGGGAACCTGAGGTCCACCGGCGGCAGCGCTGAACTGGTTGCGTCCATGGGCTCGGGAGACGCGCGAGTCGCTCAGCTTTCCGGCGCCCTCAACTTGATGGGTGGCTCCGGAGACATCAGCATCCTCGACTGCCAGGCAACCACCAATGTCAAAGCCGGCAGCGGCAAAGTCTCGCTCTCGAACGTCAGCGGCGTCGCGGTGAAAGTGGCTGCCGGCTCCGGTGACGTTGACATTCGTGAGTGCGTCGCACAGGCATTTTCGTGCCAGACAGGAAGCGGAGACATTGACATTATGGCCGGAGAGCTTGATCGAATCAACGTTCGAACCGGGTCCGGAGACGTCGAGTGCTCGGCGTTGTTCGGTCCCTACACGCAGTCCTTCAACACCGGGTCGGGATCGGTGTCGCTCGGCGTTCCTCGCGGGCTTCCCGCACGATTCGAAGTCGCAACGCATGGCGGCGATATCGACTCGGACATTCCACTGGTGTCCGTCGGACAGCGTGGGCCGCGCAGCCGGCGTACGAGACGCCAGGTCGGAAGCTTCGGCACCGGTGACCCGAGAGCCGACGTGACGATCCGCACCTCCAGCGGCGACATTCGGCTCCACTGGCTGCAGATGGGAACGACCGCTGTCCCGATGCCAGCACCGGCGCCGATCGTCTCGGCGGTTCCTCCGGTGCCGGAAACGCCCGAACCCGGCGAGAGCGGTGACACGGATATCCATGATGATGCCGATCGCGAAACTGAAGAGACAGATCCGCGAACGGTGATTCTGGACGCGCTCGCGCGCGGCGAGATAACCGTCGAAGAGGCAGACGTGCTGCTCAGGCAACTCGAGGACTCCCGATCCTGAGGTCACTATCCGGGCGTCGGGGAACGACCACGTCCGGCCACGAAAGGAACGATTGATATGTTCAACCCGATTGATGAGCGCAGCGTGAAGGCAATGGTCGAATACCGCCATCAGGAGCTTGTCTCAGAATCTTGCACCACGGACGAGGAGTCGCGCTCCGATCACCGAACCCGGGTGACCGGTCTGGTCCCGGCGATTCGCTGGACACTGGGCGTCGGGCTGATTCGTGTCGGCGCTCGAATCGCCGGACCGCGATTTCAGCGCGGAATGGGATTCCAGGTATGAGTAGCACTGCCGAGGCCGCGATCGTGGCCAGTGGATTGAGGCGGGAATTCTATCCACGGCACCGCTTTTTCCGGGCGGGCGAACCGATTGTGGCGGTCGATAGCATCGATCTCATGGTTGGTAAAGGGATGGTGTTCGGCATGCTCGGTCCAAACGGCGCCGGCAAAACGACAACCATCAAAATGATTTCCACGCTGCTTGTCCCGACGGCTGGACGAGCTACCGTCGCCGGGTATGACGTCTCTCGCGCCGAACAGGAGGTCCGGAAACGGATCGGTGTCCTGCTGGGAGGTGATCGCGGACTGTACGGAAAGATCCCCGCCGTCGACAATCTCCGGTTTTTTGCGGCGTTGTACGGCGTCCCCGCGGATCTGACCGAGGAGAGAGTGCAACGGTTGCTCGATATGACAGGGCTCACCGGCCGGCAGCAGGAACGCGTCGAGGGTTTCTCTCGAGGTATGAAACAGCGCCTGCACCTGGCCAAGGCGCTCATCCACGACCCGGAGATCGTCATCCTGGATGAACCGACGATCGGCCTGGATCCGGACGCAGCCGTTCAGCTTCGCGCAGTGGTGAGAAGCCTGGTTCCGGAGAAGACGGTTCTTCTGACAACGCATTACCTGGCGGAAGCCGATGAGCTGTGCGACAGGATCGCGATCATCGACCAGGGGAGGATTATCGCCGAAGACACGCCGGCGGGAATCAAGCGCCTGGTCGGGTCCGGCTCCGTTCTGGACATCCTGGTTCGTGGACATCCTCGCGAGACAACGGTCGACGCAATTCGACTGTCCAGTCACTCAGATTCCGTGTCGCTTGTCCCTCTGGATCGGGACGGTGTTTCGCGCATCGAGATCGCGGGAGACTGCGCCTGGATTTCCGAGCGTGTTGTGCCGATCCTGATAGCTGATGGCTACCCGGTGCTCGAAGTCCGCCGGCGGGAGGTCTCGCTGGAAGAGGCGTTCCTGACACTTACGAACGGCGCGCATCGCGTCTCAGCCGGAGCATCGACGTGAGTTCCGAGGCGATCTTCTCCGGTGGTGCCTGGAGTCCATTTCTGCGCGTGCTGAACGCCACGGCGTGGCGCTACGTGCAGCGCCAGGCGGGCTACATCATCGAACTCCTGCGCTGGCCGTTCTTCCCGATTCTCTACTTCGTCGCGCTGTATTTGACCTACACCGCAAGCGAGCGAGAGACCGTGAGCGGCTACCCGGTGGGCGGCTTTCTCGTTGTCGGAGTGCTGGGCATCGTTCTCTGGACGTCGAATCTCTGGTCAAGCGGGTATGCGATCGAGTTCGAACGGAGAGAAGGGACGCTTCAGTCGCTGTACCTGACACCGGGGAGCAGGTCGGCAGTGGTGTTCGGCTACGGCCTGGGTTCGCTTCTTGTGCTGGTGCTCCCCACCGCGATCGTCCTCGGCGCGATTGTGCTGATTCTCGGCGTGGAGTTCCGGATCGGAAGCGTTCCGTCGGTAATCCTGTCGTTCGCCGGGCTCTTGCTGGCGTCGACCGCGCTCGGATATGTGCTGGCGGGAATCTTTGTCCTTACCCGGCGTGCCAACGTGATTGCCAACTTCCTCCAGGCGCCGGTCTATCTTCTGAGTGGCGCGGTCGTGCCGGCGGCCGAGTTGCCGGGGTCGCTGCAGCATTTCGCCAGAGTGTTCCCACTCAGTTACGGCATGGACGCCGTCCGGAACAGCATGCTGGCCGGAGCGACCGTCAACGAGATCGCGACGAGCTTGCTTGGATTGGTTGGGACGTCGATCGCACTGCTCGCGCTCGGCGCCTGGTTGCTTCAGAAGGTGGAACGCAATGCCCGAAATGGCGCTGAAATCGATTTCGAGTAATCTGCGCATCGCGAACGCCGCGATGTTCATCATGCTGCGTGACCGCTGGTTCATCATGGGACGGGGCGGGTACATCGTGCTCTGGACCGCGCGGCCAGTGTTCGAACTGGGAATTGCGGCGCTCATCCACGCCTCCGGCCGCACAGAACTCGTTAGCTACGCGGTGATCGGTATCACGGCGAACGCGTTTATCTTCAGCACGCTCTTCTGGGTCGGTGAGATTCTGGACCGGGAACGCCTGCGGGGTACGTTGCCGGCGCTGTTTCTGTCACCTGGCGCTCGCCTGAGCTGGCTGTGCGGCTTCACGCTGGCCGGCGCCGCTGAGACGATCCTTTCGGGTGTCGTTGTGCTATTGGCCGGTATCGCGCTCTTCGGTGTTGTGCTCGACGTCAACGCGCTCTCAT
>SKKR01000541.1 GCA_007123655.1 Thermomicrobiaceae bacterium | reverse complement strand
CTTCAGCTCGTCCCAACAGCGCCGGACCCAGGCGATATTCGTATCTGAATGAGACGGATCCTGCCAGAGACTGTCCAGACTGAGATTGAACTGGGCGTGCCGGTTGCCAAACGCGGTGGCGTCCTCCGGTACGCGTCCGACCGCGCCGCCCAGCTGTCGCAGCACGATCGCGGCTTCCCCGACGTTCGCGTCCAGAGCCTGGCGCAGCATGGTGCGAATGACGTCGTCGCTCAGTTCATCGGCGAAGATCGATTTCCAGTAGTAGAGGCCGCCATCCGGGAAGAAGTCGTCGAAGTCACGCTGCATTTGCACGTACTGCGCCGGGCCGCTCATGTCGACGATCGGCTCGCCAAGTTTCCGGAGTGGCTGCAACGCCCGCTCGCCGTCCTCAACTGAACCTGCATACATCCCGACGAACGTCAGGATCGGCTCGCCGTGCATTTCCTCCGGGATTTCCGGAAGTGGCGGCATGTACCAGATCAGAACCTGAGAGGTGATTTCATCCGGCGCGCTCGCGCAAAACTGCCGCCAGTTGCGGAGCAAGTTCTCGCCGTCGGCGTGCGGGTAGATAACCGTCGCGGTGAACACTTCCGGTCCGAGTGGGTAGAGCCGGAACTCGAGTGACGTCGCCACGCCGAAGTTTCCGCCACCGCCGCGGATCGCCCAGAAGAGGTCCGGATTCTCCGCGTCACTGGCGGTGACGACCTCGCCGGCCGCGGTGACGATCTCCGCGGAAATCAGGTTGTCACAGGCAAGCCCGACTTTTCGCTGCATCATCCCCATACCGCCGGAGAGCGTAAACCCGGGGATGCCGGTCGTGGAAACCTCTCCCCCGTTCGTCGCCAGGCCGAAGAGCTGTGATTCCCGGTCCAGATCGCCCCAGCGGCATCCGGGCTGAACACGCGCGATCCGCCGGACAGGATCGATGTGCACTCCCTTCATGCGGGAGAGATCGATCGTGAGGCCGCCGTCGACGATGGCGGTCCCGGCGACGTTGTGTCCACCGCTCCGGACTGACAGCAGGAGACCCTGTTCCCTTGCGAAGTTCACCGCCGCGACGACGTCCGCTGTGCCGGTACACCTGGCGATCAGGGCTGGATGCCGGTCGTGCATGCCGTTCCAGAGCTTCCGGGCGTCGTCGTAGTCAGGGTGCGCCGCGTTCAGGACGTCGCCCCGGAACTCTGCGCGAAAGGCGTCCAGCGTGGAGTCGTCAATCGCGACCTCGCGCCCGTCGAGTGTTGTTACGTTTGCAGTGGTCATCGGTGTCCCTCTTTTCGGTTGTCACGAACCAATCAACGTACTGACACGATGATAGGGCGGGTCCGGCATCCCGCCATCGAGGGAACTGACCAATCCGTCGCCAGGCACATTAAGTGGGGTGTGAGCAGAATTGACCAGTGGTGACCGTGGTGCCAGCCCCGTTGCTAATCCCCGATTTGGTTGATCCAGTCAATGCGAGTGAGGATCATTCCAGGACGGCCGTGCGCCATGAAGAACTGCTGTCCGGCGGTGGCCTGGCGCAGGCCCATCATCAGAAAGTCCCCGATCTCGGCGTCACCGGACAGATCATCAACGTGGTCAACGATTTCCGGTTCAGCCGGGTTGCCGAGGTCAAGCGCGTCGACACTCCAGGTCCAGGGCAGGCCCTGGGGATCGTCTTCGTCCGCGGAGACACCAAGCGCGAAGACCACGTCGCCGTGGCGGGCCAGGCGGTAGGTGCGGTCAATTAGTCCGATCCGGTACACCTCGGTCGGCGCGTCGGCGTCCGAAACGTCGAACACCAGGACGCCCTGATCTCCGGCGGCGACGTAGGCATACTCCCCGACGAGAACCAGGTCATGGAATGCGCCCGGGTCGACGCTCCGGTCGAGCTGAACACTGCCTTCCCCGACTTCGGCCTGCGTATCGGTTCCCAGGCCGGGAGCACCTTCGAGCCCCTCCCACTCGGGATTCTCGTGACCGCCGCGTTCCACCGGGTTGGCAGGATCACTGAGGTCAATCAGCGTCAGCCCGCGCGGGTGAGCGATGGCGAGCGTCTGGTCACTCATCGCGAGGGACGGGACCTCCACAGAGCTGTAGAGATTGAGGTCGGCAGCCTCGACCTGACTCGCCATGGACGGTTCCGCTGGGTCGGAGATGTCCAGGATGAAGAAGATGTTGCCGAACATACCGGTGGCGACGGCGACGTCGCCGTCGGCAACAAGCGTCAACGGGCGATCGTCCTCGATATCGAGAAAGGCCAGCTCCGCCGGGTTCTCCGGATCGGAAACATCGACTGACCACACGCCCCAGCCCTCGTCCGCTGGAACCGGAGCAAACAGGACATCGTCCACGATCGCCATGCGTCCCATGTTGAACTGCATCGGGCCGGACCAGGCGGCGTCGAGCGTGAGCGATGACATAGCCTCCGGTTGGCCGGACGGGTCCAGCCGCAGGGTCAGGAGCGTCGGGCTCGCCTCGCCGTCGTTGCCCGTCTGCGGGAACGTCAACAGGTAGGCGTAATCCTCGCCTTGGTGGTGGAGAACCTCGGCAGCTCCCAGTTCGGCGCCATCCAGAATCTCACCGTGCTGGGCGATCACCCCGAACGGGCTCAGGGCCGGGTACTGCCCGTCGATCGGTTCCGACGGTTCGGTCACTTCCGGTTCAGGAGTTGGAGTCGGGGTGATGTCCGGCGTTGCCTCCGCTGGTTCGACCCAGTCGACGTGTGCAACGAGCAGCCCGCTATGGCCGACAGTAACCACGTAATCCCGGCCTGCCGCCAGACTCCGGGTGTTCATCGCCAGGAACTCCTCGTCAACGAAGTCCCGAGCCAGATCGTCCAGCCGGTCGATGAACACCGGATCGTTTGGATGCGAGAGGTCGATCGCGTCGAGCGACCAGGTCCACGGGGTCTCGCGCGGGTCGTCCTCATCGGCCCACGCTCCTGCCGCATACAGGACGTCTTCGACAACGCCGACCCCCGCGGTGCGATCGGGCCGGTCGATCTCCCCGATCTCTTCCGGATGTGCCGGGTCCGAGACGTCATACAGCACCACGCCGCGTTCGCCGGCTGCGATAGAGGCGACGCCGTCCCGCACCGCGATGCCCTGCCAGGCATGATCCGGAAGCGGCCCAAGCGGGCCGACCCCGTCCGTCGCGTCGCCGGTTGGATCGAACTCGACATTGTCGACGATGACGACCGGGCGAAGCTCGGCCGGTTCGCTGAAATCGAAGATCGAGAGCTGGCCGAACTCGGCGACGTACAGGTGACTCTCGGAGAGGGCGATAGACGGAATCGTGAACGGATCGGTGAAGCCAAACAGTTCGGCCTCCCAGGCGCTGATGATGTCAGGGTCGGAGGCATCAGAGACATCGATGAAGTAGGCCGGTCCGTCGAAGGTGGCCGCGACGAGCATGTCATCGTCCGGACCGGCCATCGATACCGGCAGCCCGCGACTCACGTCGACAAACGCCGCCTCGACGGGACTCTCCGGATCGGAGAGGTCGACCGCCCAGATGCCGGGTCTCTCCTCCGCCGGAACCGGCATATAGAGCACACCGTTGACCAGTGCGGGGTCGCCCATCGCGACCGCGGTCCCGCTGGTCCACGGGACGTCGAGTTCCAGGCTGCCAACCAGATCGTGCTGACCGCTCGCATTCAACTGAACAACGCGTAGGACCGCCGCGGCTTCGACACCCGCCTGGGTGCCGGGCGCGGCCAGGATGAGCGCGTAGTCCTGCTCGCCGAACCGGCCGATGGTCGCGCTGGCGACGCTGTAACCGTCCAGGATGACTCCGGAATACGGGATCGGCTCCGCGGCAGTCAAGCTGGGGACGAGTGAATCGTCATCCTCACCGGTACCGGGGACCATGCCGTCATCGTCTCCGATAAGGTTCTGGTAGGCGAGGATCAGGCCGCCGGTGATCAGCACCAGAACAATCGCCGCAGCGGCCATCTCCGCGAGTTGCCGCAAGGTCGATTTCTGCTTCTCGGCAAGTTCCCGATCACCTCGACCGGACGGGTGCAATGGATAGGGCTCCCCTTCTTCCGCCAGACTGCCAGGGCCTGATTCGGTGACTCTGGCTGCTGAAGAAGCTGTCAGTTCGGTGCCCAGGCGGCTGACGAACGCCGGGTCCGGTTCCGGACAATCGTCCGACGCGTGGAACCGATCCACGGTCTCACGAATCGATGGATCCGGGTCCGCCGGGATGTCAATGCCCGTGTTCCGGGCATCCCAGTACTGGTCGAGGAGTGTCTGCTGGCGGTGGTCATCGTGCTGCATTGGCCGCACTCCAGACAGGAAGGTCGTTGCGCTCGCCGGCGAGATTCCTCACGTTTGTTCCGAATGACAGAGTGATTAGACGCAAAGGAAGGGCGACTCCGCCGCCTGGTTCAACATGTTCGGACTTTCGAAGAGCACGGCGAGCATAGAGCGTTTCCTTCTGTGGGTACCGGCGAAACAGCTCATAGAGATCCTTCACTTCGTTCAGGATGACACCTTCTTCGGGCGGCGTGAGTTGCTCATGGGCAGCCTCGTTCCGCAATAGGTCGGAACAGGTTGCGTCTCTGCCCTCCCCCACGTCATTTCGAGTGGAGCGCACTGCCCCTGCCCCCACGTCATTTCGAGTGGAGCGTATTGCCCCTGCCGTGACCTCATTTCGAGTGGAGCGTACTGCCCCTGTTCCCACGTCATTTTGAGTGGATGGTACTGACCCTGCTCCCACGTCATTTCGAGTGGAGCGAAGCGGAATCGAGAAATCACCGGGCAGCGTGTAAAGACAACTTCCATGAGATTTCTCGACTTCGTGGCTCGACCGGCGTCGATCCACTTCGCTCGAAATGACGTGAGAATTGAGCGGTAACGAGATAACAGTGTCACGTGCCATCACTGGACTCTCCACTCTCTGGATCGACGTTGAGCAGGTTGCGTAGCCGCTGGATCGCGCGATGCTGGAGCAGGCGGACCGAGCCGACTGACCT
>SKKR01000138.1 GCA_007123655.1 Thermomicrobiaceae bacterium | reverse complement strand
CGAGGGACAGCGGTTGCTCTACCAGTTCGGTGAAGGGCTCGGATTTCTGGCGACCGTTCGAAAGGATGGCGGCCCGCGATTACACCCGATGTGCCCGATCATCGATAACGGCGGACTGTATGCATTCATCATCCCCTCACCAAAACAGAATGATCTCCGCCGCGATGGTCGCTTCGCCATGCACTCCTTTCTGCCGGTCGACATTGACGACGCCTTCTACATGACGGGCACAGCCATCGAGATTCTGGACCCTGAAATCCGGCAATTCGTTGATGACGCATACAAGAACGCAGTACATGAGAATCATGCGCTGTTCGAGTTCCATCTGGAACGTTGTCTACTGACGTCGTATCGATATCGAGGCGACTGGCCACCGTCCTATACCCGCTGGAGCGCGCCGTAGACGTGCGGTGGATTTCATTTCGACATCCCCGGTAGAATTGGTGCCGGACGCTGGATCACTGGAGGGTCGCTATGCCAGACGACGCCGGCGCATATGCCCCGGACACGCGACAGACTGGCCGGGCAACCGGGTTTCGTGAGCCCGGCGGCGCCCTGCTGATCTCGACCTACGAACTCGGTCACCAGCCGCTCAACCTGGCATTCCCCTATTCCTACCTGCAACAGGCCGGATTTCAGCCGGCGGCGGTGGACACGAGTGTCGAGGAACTGCACGATGAGACGATCCGCCGTGCCCGGTTCGTGGCGATCTCCGTGCCGATGCACACCGCGCTCAGACTGGGAGAAGCCGTCGCGCGTCGAATCCGGTCACTGAACCCGGACGCGTTCGTCTGCTTCTACGGGCTGTACGCCTGGATGAACGCGGACTATCTGCTCCGCGAGTTCGCCGACGCCGTGATCGGTGGCGAGTACGAGCAACCCCTGCTGAGACTCATTCAACGGACCGAGGAAGGCAGCAACGAGGCGATCGATGGCGTTGGAGAACCGGGCCGGAAGGCCGATCCGTCGATCATCCGAATTCGGTATCCGGAACCGGACCGCTCGGCGCTGCCGGCCATGCACCATTACGCCCACCTGCTGATCGACGGCGCGACGATCCCGGCCGGGTACGCGGAGACGACCCGCGGCTGTGCCCATACCTGCCTGCACTGTCCGGTCGTCCCGGTCTACAACGGCCGCTTCTTCGCGGTCCCGAGGAATGTCGTGCTCGACGACATCCGCCAGCAGGTCAGTGCCGGTGTGGGCCACATCACGTTCGGAGATCCGGATTTCCTGAACGGTCCAACGCACGCGCTACGCATTTGCCGGGCGCTGAACGATGAGTTCCCCCACCTGACGTTCGACTTCACCACCCGGATCGAACACATCATTGAGAACCGGGACCATTTTCGGGAATTCGCCGACCTGGGATGCGTCTTCGTCATTTCCGCGGTGGAATCGATCAGCCAGACGGTGTTGGAGAAAATCGACAAGGGGCATACCAAAGCAGACGTCGTCGAGGCGCTTCGTATCCTCGATGACGCGGGAATCGCCATGCGCCCGTCGCTCCTGCCCTTCACCCCCTGGACCACGCTGTACGACTACATTGAGCTGCTGGAGTTTGCCGAGCAGCACGTTCTGATCGAGAACATCGATCCGGTCCACTTCTCGATCCGGCTGCTCGTTCCGCCCGGATCGGCGCTGTTGAACGAGCCGGATGCGAACGAGTGGGCAGGACCGCTGGACGAAGCCGCCTACAGCCACACCTGGGAGCACCCGGACCCTCGCGTGGACCAGTTACAGCGTGAGATCGCCCGGATCGTGGAAGCCGCGGAGAGCTGTGAGGCTGATCCATTCGACACGTTCGACGAGATCCGACACGCTGCGTACCGGATGGCGGACGAAAATCCACCACAGCGCCCCGAACGCCCCCGGCGCCGCTGGCGGAGGCCACCGCGACTCACCGAGTCCTGGTTCTGCTGAGCGGAGCCCACCGCGGACCAGTTGGGTCCGCAGACAGAGTTCCACCCAACCTGACGCCGCGCCGCGCATTCCGGAGCTGAGGTGCCCGCTCCGGGCGAACGTCTTCACAGCTGATGCTGCGGAGCGTTTTCCCAGCTCCTCGCGACATTCAGCACCTCGAGTGCGGAACGGCTTGCGCGTTCGGTGAAAGACGAGTATCATATTCCGAATATCGTCTGGCACAACGTACAACCCCGACTTCGGAGGCGCTAATGATCTCTGGCTCCGAAACCTTCGTCAACGAGGTACACCAGCACCTCTGCTCCAAGAGCATCTTCGGCGACGTCACCGAGTGGTGCGAGATGCGTCACGACTGCGTGTTCGTCGTCACCTGCCCTGACTGCGGAGAGTCGTTCGCACTCAACGAAGAGGAATACGATCTGCTCGTCAAGCGGTCACGCGAGACCGCGATGGCGTGCGGCATTACTCCACTGGCTGACTGATCGCCCCAACCGGTGCAACGCCGATCATCCGCGGGAACTTCGTCCCGCGGGCGAGGCGTGCCCGCAAACGCCACCACTTATCGGGTGAATGAGGGAGTTACTCAGGCGATGACTCGTGTTGCGTGTCATCGCGCTCCAGGTCGAGCAGTGTTTCGTCCACTGCCCGCACCATCCGGTCAACCAGCGAACCGGCCGTCGACTCCAGGTACCGGGCTGCATTCCCGTTTGCGCCGGCATCGAACGTCGAAGGTCCGAGCGAGATGACGTACTGATGAGATTCGAATCCGGAGAACCGCGTGGCATCAGGTTCCGAGAGACAGAGCCCCCTGAACATCCGCACGGCCTCTTCCGACAACTCGTCCCGCTCGGCGAGCGACTCCGGCTCGATCAGGAACGTGTGGAGATGTGGGCGGGTTAGCTCCGCGGTCCATTTGACGATCTGCAGGGGAGCCGCGGCGTCAACCAGGGCGATGTCAACGGTCGCCAGGACTAGGTTCAGCCAGTCGGCAAGCTCCTGACCGTGACGATCGTCATACGTCACATAGTCGATCTCCGGGAAATTGTTCTGAAAGGTCAGGAACGGCTTCGCCCCGCGCGTGATGAGCATGTTGCGCAGCCAGCGATTCCCTCGCTGCTCGTAGAACCGGGCTTCATCGTCTCGCGCAACGATTTCCCGGCCCAGCGCCCGGTAGAGATGCGCGGCCGGATTTTCATGCTCTGCGATCACCGATCTCGGAAACACTGCCCAGCGTCGACGTGGTTGAGGAAGCACGTATACAGAACCCCGCTCGTCAGTACCTGAAGATAGAAACCTGCTCGATTCCCTAGACGGCTCGAACCTCGGACGGATCAGCTTCCGGCTGGTTGATCAGGTTTACCACGTCGTCGACGCCGGCGACATCCCGGACTCGTTTCTCGATCTCCCGGGCCGTCTCATCGTCGTCGACGGATCCTCGGAGAAAGACAGTCGTTCCACTGGCATCTACATTGACGCTTCCCTTGGGAACATCCGGATCGCCAAAGACCGTGCTCATCACCCGATCGATGAGAACCCGTTCATTCTCCGGTACCGGATTCGAACCTCCTTCGGCGATTCCCCTGATCCGGTGTTTCGCCCCTTCAGCGAATCCAGCCACGTACTCGGCGCGTTTGGGCAGATCCTCCGTCACGGCCCGATCAATAGTGTTTCGCGCTTTGATCGCCTGGTCGCGCGCCAGCGATCTCCTGCGTCTACCGTTCTGCGGATCGAACACGAACATCGCCACCGCACCGATCACGAGACCGGTGAGCAGGCCCATGAAGAATCCGCGCCGTCGAGCGCCTTTTTCGTCAGGCAGAATATTGTAGTTCACAATGAATTCCCTTCCATTCGACCTCTGAAACGGTCCGTGCACACGGACACCTGTGCGCTTCACCCCGTAACCGGGGCGCAATGAGTATTCCAGGCAGTAAGCAGCGTTCGCCGGGCGATTAGTGAAACTCTGGCTGAGTATCGTCGGTTGAGTTGTATGGTGTTGATATCCGGAGATAGGAATTCGCTTGCAGATCCGGGACCGTCACCCATTCATCGCGAGTGGCGCGGGACCATTCGTAACTCTGGAGAATCGCCTCGGCGAGCGAGTGATCCAGTGACGTCGCACTCAGCTCGCCCGGCCCCGCGAAGTAGATGAAACAGGCACCGGATTCATCCTCCAGCAGCACGTTACCGGGATGTATGACCGAACGCCCCAGGACTCGGTAGTGGTAATGCGACATTGCTCGCGTCCTCCCCCAGCGCAGCTGGCAATCGGTACTGACGGGAGAACACTCGAAGCGGAAAGGCCGTCTGAAAACAAACCACCTCCGTGCCCTGCTGCCGAATGCTCCCCCTCAGATAAGCTCGCCATATTCGTGCCACTCATACGAATCAATACGCTTTCTCCAGGTATCAGTCCCGTAGTCTTCGCATCTTTCACGCGCTTTCTGGATGTCAAATCGCTTGACGAGCAGGTACGTCCGGAGAAACTCGCTGCCGAGGAGATCCAGCAACCGCTGGTCCTGTTCGAGCGCGGCGAGTGCATCATCGAGCGATTGCGGCAAGGCGCGGATATCTGGCCGTTCCGCCGCGTCGACGCCCAGTGGGGCATCCGGTTCCAGACACCGTTCGATACCGTCCAGACCCGCCGCCAGCGTGGCGGCGAGCGCGATGTACGGACTGCAGGCCGCGCCGCCGATGCGGTTCTCGATCCGGGCCGCCGGTCCGATCGCATTCGCGGGAACGCGAATCGCCGCGGAGCGGTTATCGAATCCCCAGCTCTGATTCACCGGAGCGAACGAGTCCGGCTGGTAGCGCTTGTAGTCGTTTGGCGTGGGAGAAAGAAAGGCGGCGAGCGCCTCAGCATGCGCGATCTGGCCGGCCATGAAATGCCGGCCGAGATCGTTCAGTTCATTCGTGTCCCGAGACTTCGACATGAGGTTGTGACCGGTTTCGCGGTCGATCAGGCTCTGGTGAATATGGGTCCCCGATGCGGCCTCGCCGATAAACGGTTTGGTCATGAACGGGGCAGTGTAGCCGTGCCGGCGAGCGATCTCTTTCACAGCGGTG
>SKKR01000538.1 GCA_007123655.1 Thermomicrobiaceae bacterium | reverse complement strand
CGATGGCGGCGTGAAGCGTATCGTGGCGGCTCCAGGTTGACCCCTGTGATCCTCCCAGTAGACGAAACCGGTCGTCGAGTCGCTCGGCGATCTGTTGTGGCGAGAGCACGGTCAGGCGGGAGCTCGCCAGCTCGATTGCCAGAGGGAGCCCGTCCAGCCGGCGGCAGATTTCGGCAACGTGCACCGCATTCGTCTCATCAATGCTGAACGAGGGCAGGATCGCCCTGGCCCGCTCGGCGAACAGCTTCATCGCGTCGGAGTCACTCGAACCAGGGAACTCCTCTCCGTTCGCCGGGAGCGACATCGGTGGAACCGGGTACCGGAACTCCCCCGAAACGCCAAGCGCTTCGCGACTCGTCGCCAGGATAGAGACACCGGTTTGATGCAGAAGCTGCGTCGCTAGCGGGACGACGTCGTCCAGGACATGCTCGCAGTTGTCCAGGACGATCATTACGCCTTGATGTTGAAGCGAGTCGATGAGACGTTCGAGCGTCGACCTCGCGGAATCCTCAGGCACGTTCAGGATTCGGCACACCGAGGTCAGGACCTTGCCGGGCGACGTCAACCGGGCCAGGTCGATCCAGACGACGCCGTCAGCATGCGTCTCCTCAAGGAACGGCAGCACCCGCAGCGCGAGCCTGGTTTTCCCCGTTCCTGCTGGACCGGTAAGCGTGACCAGCCGGTGTTGAGCCAGCATGTTGACGACGTCAGCGATTTCCTGCCGCCTGCCCACGAAACTGGTCAGGACCATCGGCACACCGGTGCCTGAACCTCGATGGGTTGAGGTGTCCGCAGGGTTGTGCTCGACCACCGGTACGCCTCCGACGCAGGCCCACTGCATGTTAATAGTGTTTTGTCAGGGTTCTCTCGTTAGTTTACCCGAACGTCACGGTCCGTGCTCAATCGTGAGAAGGACATGCTGCTAATCGGTCGTTATGACCGCACCAGCCTGTTCTGAGAGACCGACCGGTTCGTCGACGATCAACCCGTCACGCATCTCGATCTTTCGATGCGCCCTGGCAGTCACCATCGGATCGTGAGTGACGATGACAAAGGTTTGCCTCATTTGTTCGTTCAGGTCAGCCAGCAGATCCATGATGTCCTGGCCCTTATCACTGTCGAGGTTTCCGGTTGGCTCGTCCGCCCAGACTATTGCCGGGTCATTTCCCAGGGCCCGGGCGATCGCCACGCGTTGCTGCTGGCCACCTGAGAGCTCAGACGGCCGGTGGTTCATGCGGTCCTCCAGCCCGACCTGTTCCAGGGCGTATTCAGCACGTTTTCGCGCTTCCCGAGAAGAAACACCCGCTACGAGTAACGGCATCTCCACATTTTCGACCGCATTTAGAACATCCAGCAAGTTGAAGAATTGAAAAATGAAGCCCATCTTGACCGCGCGCAGGTCAGAACGTCGATAGTCCGGGAGCTCGTGGAGTGCTTCCCCGTCGATAATGATCTCGCCGTGATCGATATCGTCCAGTCCAGCCAGGCAGTTCAGCAGGGTCGTCTTGCCACATCCACTCGGCCCCATAATCGACACCATCTGACCACGTTCGACGAGCAGATCCACCCCGCGCAGGGCCGGAACCGCAAGCTCACCCGCGTAATATGTCTTGTGGATATCTCTGGCCTCGATGATGAGATCGCTCATCTTCCACCCCTACTCAATCGGCCTTAGTGCATCAACCACGGACAGTCTTGACGCCCGAATCGCGGGCAGCGTCGTAAACAGAAGTGCGGCGACGAGGATCGCGCCACTCGTCCAGATCATTCCGGTCACCGGGAAATAAAACGTCGAATCCGGGTGATCGCTGATCTCGTCCAGATAGAATCCATATCCGGCCAGCAGCCCGCAGCCGATTCCCACCAGAATGCCGATGACTGCGACGATGAACGCCTCGCCGAGGAAGTACCCGGTAACCATCCCCCGCCGGAACCCGTAGGCTCGCAGCGTTCCGATGTCTCTCCTGCGCTGGTGTACCGCCCGGGTAGAAATGATCGCCAGGCCGGCGATGCCGACGAACATCCCGAAATAGATGAACGCTCCCAGCACGTGCATCAATCGCAGCCAGAACGGAAGGCCGAGCCAGTCACGTATGATCTCGACGGCGAGTCCGTTGTGGACGAACTCCCGCTCCAGGGCGTCCGCGATCACACGGTGGTCGGCATCCGCGTTCATCCCGATCAAATACCCGGACGGAGCCAGTTCCGCGCCGTCAGAGCCCGGGGTGAACGCGGCGCTGTTGACCAGGAGCCCTCCGATCGGGGTGAGCGGCATCATCTGTTCGTCCAGGATCCCGATCATTCGCTTTTCGTATACGTGGCCGGTGGCCGGGCTTTCCAGCTTCAGCGTGTCGCCCATCTCCACACGCGGCCGGTTCCGACTCCAGTGTTGACCTCCTAGATAACGGTCGCTACCGACGACGAGTGATGGATCCTCGGACATCGCCTGCCAGACCTCGGCGTCCGTCTCGTACTCGGGTGCCCGATGCATCAGGCGCGTCCCGCCTCGTTGCAGGAACACATCATCGACAGCAAGCACACGCTCCCGGAGCGGGGCGTCCAGGTCCGCGATGTTCCACTCGCCCGTTCCCATGAAGTCTCCCTGGCGATATCCCGGGAGATGCATCTGCATGGCGATGAGGCTGCTGATTTGATCGATCTCGTCGAACTCCGGGACGTCTCCTGCTTGAACTCGTTCGGCGAGATCGAGGACCGGACTTCCCGGATTCATGGTGGCCATGGCGGAAAACCCGCCGAGTTCCACTTCCTCCATGACTTCAGCGTCCAGGTAGTTGCCCTCGAAGTTCGTCAGCATCACCTGTCCAAAGGTGACGAGAAACACGACGACCGTGAACATGAGAATCGTCAGCGACGTCCGTACCGGATGCGCTCCTGGGTAGGCAAGTGCCATCCGCGCCGCCGGGTAGATTCGTCGCAACCGGGCGGAGACCCAGCGGATCGGCATGAGAATCACAGAAAGATTCAGTGCGACCAGCCCGATCGCCGTAAGCATCAGTGCCAGGCTGAACACGAGGATAATTCCCGGTCCCTCCGCGATATCGTCCTGCACAGCCGGAATCCATTGAATGCCCAGCCAGAGGTAGACAATTGAAGCAGCAAAGGCGATCGACAGCGTCAGTCTCGATGGCAACAGTGAACGAAGCACGGAGCAGATTCCAACCAGGGCAATCGGGGGGCCGAGCAGCCAGGGGACCCCGGAGTCGCCGATCAAAGCCAGAGCGATGATCACCCCGCCCAGGAGTGCAACGAGCGGCGGCCAGAACACCGACCACCACGACCGCGTTTGCCGGGGAGGTTCCTCCTGCCCGCGGACCGCCGCTACGATGTTGATCCTGCTCGTACGAAGGCTCGTCGCGAAGACCGTGATGCACGCGAGCGAAACGCCGATCAACCCGGACAACACCAATGTGCTCGGCAGAAACGTGAATGAAAACGTCATGGCGTCGAGGCCGTCGTCTGCCAGAATCCGGTTCATCCACTCGACGGCGATCCGACCCATCCCGAGCCCGACTGACACGCCGAGCAATGCGGCAAAAAGACTGTAGACAAGCCCTTCGTAGAGGAAGAGTCGTACCAGATGCCCGCGCCGCATCCCGAGCGCGCGGATGATGCCCATTGCCGATCTGCGTTCCTCGGCGAGCATCACGTAGATATTCACCAGAAGCAGCACTCCGGCGGCGATCACGAAGGAACTCATGAACAGAAAGATGAGCCCGAACTCCGCAGGCTCCATTGCCTCGAGCTTGATATCGAACGCGAGGAACGCTCCCCGTTCGTCGGCGCCACTCAACAGGTTGCCGATCGCGGCCTGCACCTCGGAAGAGTGTTCGTGGCTCTCCGTGATACTTCCGGAGCTGGAGACGAAAAGCGTGTTGATCTCGGAACGGCCGCCAGTGAGCATTCGCTGCCCGTCGTCCAGATTCAGCAGCGCCGTCCCCCGCTCCTGGGAAAACGCGATTGCGCGGTGGCCCGCAATGCCTTCGGTGGGGACGATGTGCTCCACCCGGAACGCCTCCGGGCGTTCATCGACGAACACTTCGAGGACGTCACCGCTGCGCAGGTCAAGGGCCCCTGCCAGCTCACTGGAAACGACCATGCCGCCGGGCTCCGGCCGCGGGATGCTCTGAGGAGAATCACCGAACTCGCCGAGACTCTCCCAGTCGAGCGAGATCACCATCATCTGCGGCGCCACGCGCAGCAGCTCGCCCGACTCACCGTCCAGGCTCTGAGCCGCGAGACGGGACCTCATCACCGGCATGACCCCGTTGACCAAAGCGTCACTCCCGGAACGAGTCAGCTCGGCATTGAGCCGTTCAACCGAGATGCGCTCGCTCATCTCCTCGTCGAACCAGGCGTCGCCGGCACCCTCCGGGTCGGGCAGGGTGACGATCAGGTCGATCTCGCCGAGATGTCGTTCGATCAGTGTATGGGAGCCCTGGCGAGTCGTGTCGTAGACCACCAGCGACCCGGCAATCATCGCGGTGCCGATCATCGATCCGAGAATGACCAGGGTCGTGCTTCCCGGCCATCGGACGACATTGCGTAGCGCGATGCGACGGAGAACAGGGTTGAGGATCGCCGAAACTGCCAGCGCGAGGATTAACACGCCGGCAACTGAACTCAGGACGACTCCGACGAACGTCACTCCAGGCTTCACTTCCTGCGAAAGACCGTGCGTCCCCGGTTCGGCCGGCTCACTCCTGCCCGCTGAGTTCGCCGCCTATCCCCGGGCGCATGCGCGTAATCTATCATCGGCAAGCATGTCAGTCTGGTGTGCTGTGCAGGCTGATTCTAAGTGACGCTGCCCGATTATGCAACTTTGCGCTTCTGACTTGGTTTTTATCAGGATAACAATCTGTCCATCGGTCGTGCGACGCATGACAATCCAGGTTCAGACAGTCTCCGACTGGATCTCGGTGCCGCCCGCATCAAGATAGCGGACGGTGATCGTACCCTGGTCCTCGGTGGGTACGGTGAGCGGCCTCAGCGCGATGTCG
>SKKR01000277.1 GCA_007123655.1 Thermomicrobiaceae bacterium | reverse complement strand
GGCACAGGCGGAATCCACGGCGACCGGCTAAGGAGCACCCTTGCGGCCGGCGTTGAATTGTTCCAGCCTCAGCTCCTGTGTACAATCCATTGTTGAATCGTGGACACGGGCAAAGGGGAGCGCGCGGTTGACGTATCGGGGTGGTATTTGGCGGTGCATTTAATTGAACAGCAAGACGAGGCGCTGGATTATCGCAGGCGCTACCGGGGCCTGATCGGGGTCAACAGCAAGATCCCGATTCGCGACCGGGAGACGCTGAGTCTCATCTACACGCCGGGAGTTGCCGAAGCGTGTCGTGAGATCGTTGCCGACCCCCTCAGTTCCTACGACCTGACCTCTCGCGGGAACACAGTTGCCATTGTCACAGACGGATCAGATCTCTTCCGACCCGGAGCCCGACCACCAGAAGCCGCCCTCCCTCTCCTCGAAGCCAAGAGCGTGATATTCAAAACCTTCGCAGGAATCGACGCGTTCCCGATCTGCCTGGACGAGGAGGACCCCTTTTCGATCGTCAACCATTCCATGGCGCTCACACCGACGTTCGGAGCACTCTGTCTCGACCACATCTCAGCGCCCCATAACTTCACAATCGCCGACCACCTGGAAAAAGGCGCCAATATCCCGGTCTTCAGCAACCAGCACCACGGCGCTGCGATTCTGGTGCTCGGTGGGTTGATCAATGCGCTCAAGGTGGTTGGTAAGCGCCTGGAGCAGATCCGGGTCGTGATCGCAGGCGCCGGCGTTTCCGGCGTTGGTGTAGCGAGGTTGCTTTACCGGGTTGGCGTCAGGGACATCGTCGTCTGCGACCGCGTCGGGGCAATCTATCAGTACCGCCCTGAGGGGATGAACTGGGCCAAGTCGTACGTCGCGAAGGAGACGAACCACGATCAACGACGCGGCTCACTGGCGGAAATGATGGTCGGGGCGGATGTCTTCGTCGGGCTCGCCGCCGGGGACATCGTCACGCAGGAGATGGTCGCTTCGATGGCCCCGGATCCCATCGTCTTCTCACTGGCGATCCCCACGCCGGAGATCGGCACGCTGGAAGCGAAGGAAGCCGGCGCCGCGGTGGTCGCGACCGGGCGATCTGACTATCCGAACATGATGGACATCTCACTAGTTTTTCCCGGCGTCTTCCGCGGGCTGCTCGATTCCGGCGCGCGCAACATCCGCCTGCGGACGCTCGTCTATGCCGCTCAAGCGCTTGCCGACCTGGTTCCTCCGGATGAGCTCCACGCAGACAACATCGTCCCGCTCATGTTCGACTTCCGCGTGGCGCCGACGATCGCTGCGTCCGTCGTCCTCGCCGCAAATGAGACTGGCGAAAACACGCGAGAGATCGAACCGGAAACGGTGGCGGCCAATACGACACGGTACGTCCGCGACCACGTTCTGACCCCGAGAAGCGTGCCTGACGCGCCGGCAAGCGACTGGCGTGAGGAAGCGATCAATCTGCGCCGGCTGAACAACGGAGTGCTGGAGGTCTACAGCAAGGTCCCGATCACAGACCATCACATCCTGAACCTGTTGTATCTGCCACCGGCCGCGCTCGTTCCTGCGGCGGAGATCCAGGCCGACCCGATGAGCGTGTTCGATCTGACGGTCAAGAACAACCTGGTGGCGATCGTGACGGACGGCAGCGCAGTGCTCGGACTGGGCGATATCGGACCGCAGGCATCACTTCCGGTGATGGAAGGCAAAGCCGTCCTCTTCCAGTCAATGGCCGGAGTGGAGGCATTCCCGATCTGCCTGGCGGAGCGGGACCCGCAGAAGATCGTCGATATCGTCGCGGCAATCTCGCCGTCGTTCGGTGGAATCAACCTCGAGGACATCTCGGCTCCCCGCTGTTTCGAGATCGAGGCGCAGCTCAAGGAGCGGCTGGATCTCCCCGTCTTCCACGACGACCAGCACGGCACCGCAATCGTGGTCATCGCCGGACTGATGAACGCGCTGCGACTCAGAGGTACGCCACTGAGCGAGATCAGGGTGGTGATGAACGGCGCCGGAGCCGCGGGGATCGCGGTTGCCAAACTACTGCTGTCGCTCGGTGTCGGTGACATCGTCATGTGCGATACCAGCGGTGCGATCTTCCGGGGACGAGAGGGCGGTTTCCACCGGGTCAAGGAAGAGATCGCCCGGTTGACGAACCGGGAACAGGTCCAGGGGGATCTTTCGGACGCGCTCGCAGGTGCGGACGTGTTCGTTGGAGTTTCGGCCCCTGGAGTGCTCACCCAGAAGATGATCAGATCCATGGCGGACAATCCGATCATTTTCGCCCTGGCGAATCCCGAGCCGGAGATCATGCCGGCGGAGGCACACGCGGCAGGGGCGCTGGTCGTTGCCACTGGACGCTCGGACTTCCCGAATCAGGTGAACAATTCGCTGGCGTTCCCGGGCGTGTTCAGAGGAGCGCTGGACGCGCGAGCCCGGGATATCAATGACGCCATGAAGCTTGCCGCGGCCGAGGCGATCGCGGACCACGTGAGCGATGAACAGTTCTGCGCCGAGTGTGTCATTCCGGACTCGCTGGATCTGGACGTGCCACCACTGGTCGCCGCGGCGGTCGCCCGGGCGGCGATGGATACCGGTGTCGCGCAGATCACGGTTGAACCGGACGACGTCGCGGAACACACCCGGGAACTCATTCGCGAAGGCGCCCGGCGCTAGGAGAGTTGCGCCCTCACCCCCAGCCCCTCTCCCGATACCCGGAAAGGGGAGAGCGGGCCAGCATTATCACGCTCTTTGCGTAGGGGCCGGTGACCCTGCCGGCCCGGTCCTCTGCGTTGTCCGGCCGCGCTCATTCCTCACGCACCTGCGGATCCTCCAGCACCATGAGCCGGTCGCTCCAGTCCAGAGGCGAGAATGCGCCGTGCCGGGTGGACCCTCCAATGACCAACAAGCGAGCATCATCTCCTTCGCCGATGACTGCGTCTCCGGACCCGTGCACGTCCTGCGGCGGTTTCACCATCGGTCGCCACCCGGCGTCGGGATCGTCCACGTCGAGCATCCATGAATCCCGCACCATACCCCCACGAAATGTGGAGTCGTCTTCACCGGCGACGACCACGAGCGCCCGATCAATCAGGCCGACGGCCGCGGCACTGGTCGGCTCCGGTAGCGCCGGTCCGTCTCGCCATTCGTCCGCGGCGGGATCGTAGATATCCACGCGGTCCTTGATCTCATCGTGCCGGCCACCGATCACCCAGACCTCGTCGTCCACAACCACCGCGCCGAGATGATCCCTCTGCTCGGGGATCGGAGCTCTCCGTTGCCAGCCATCCGCGAACGTCCAGGTCAAGGTATCTTCACCCCCGTGCCCGCCAATCAGAATCAGTTCCTCGCCCACACGCACCAGCCGGTGTCCCCAGCGAGGTTCCGGCAGCGATTCGAGCGCGGTCCACTCCTCCCGGTCCGGCGCCAGATACCAGGCGGAATCCGTTGCGTCCCAGTCAAGAACCGATCGCGCGCCGCCGGTCACCACAATCGATCCGTCTTCGAGCGCGGCCGCCGCAAGATGGTGACGAGCGCCTGGCATGTCCGGCAATTCCACCCAGCGGTCCTCGTCGACGATGTACCCCTCCGCCCGACTGGACGTCGAGAACGGGGATTCGAACCCGCCAACTGCGACAACTACCTCACACGGCGAGTTTTCACATTCGATCTCCCGGAGGCCGACCGCAGCGCTCAGCTCTCCCCGGACAACAGGCATGGCCGCGCCGTCCGTCCATCCCGGCTGCTCACCACGGTCCGGCGGCGTGGTCATGACGACGAGAAGCAACAGGAGCAGCACGGCGATCAGAAGTCCGCGAACGACGTACACAGGCCAACGACGTGTACTGCCGCCGTGAGCGTGTTCCGCTGAAAGATCGTTCTCGTTTCGCTCTCGTGTCAAAAGGCAATCCGTCCCAGGGGATTCTCGTTCCGTAGCGGTCACTGGTGGAGCAGGATAGACGCATTCGCGATGCTGGACAACCCGTTACCCTGCAGGCTGCCTGGAGCAGTTTTCACGGCACCTGGGCGATTTTCGGCGAATTCGGGGAATTGCGATTTGTCGAAATCGCTCCAGTCGCGGACAGACAGGCACCCGGCGAGAGGATCTTGGCCGGGTGCTCGTCGTGCGACGGGGACGGTTCGAAACGTGCGCATCAGTGCGCGCGGGGTCCGGCCGGAGTCGGCATGACGTGAGCCGTGCCCACGACGCGCACCCCGTCAGCATCCTCGGGCCCGATGTCGGTCAACTGCTGGATGACTTCCCATTCCTCCTCGGACAGGAACTCAGTCGGGAAGGTCATGTCGAACGTGCATTCGACCAGACGTCCATCCAATCCCCGCTTCTGTTCGGATGGCGCTCCGGTTGTTTCGTGAACATGGTCGATGGGTAACTCTCCAAACTCGCCGATGAGCAGAACTTCGTACTCTGCCTCGTGGATGATCGTTCGTTCGGTACTGCCGGCCTTGAACGCTACGACATTCGACGGTGGTTCGATGTAGCTGCCCGGCTCGCCGTCGCACGTAGCCTCGAAGTGCAACGCGTGTGGGTTGTTGGCGGGCTCCGCCCCGGCTGCTCCGAGGGCGCCGGTGAGTGCCAGGAGGGCTGCCAGCGCGGCGATCAACTTTCGATATTTCATCGTGTCACCTCTCTCATACGATTCGCACGGACACCTGGTAGCTTTCAGCCTGATCGACGAGCCAGATGAGGGGACTCGCCACGCGCATCCGGCACCGTCGGCCAGGTTTGCTCAGATTCCAACGTACCGACTGGTGGCGGGTTTGATGTTCTGATTCACCCGGAACAGATTGTCCGGGTCGTATTCAGCCTTCAGTCGGGTCAGCCGTTCGTAATTCGGCCCGTAGCTGGAGCGAACGAGATCTTCTTTCTCCTCGCCGAAACCCGGGAAGTTCAGATACGTTGCTCCGGTGGAGAACTTCTTCATCTCCTGCCATGCGTTCCGGGACCAGCGAACATTTCGATCGTTGTCCTCGGGATCCGTCCAGGTCGAGAAGAACGCAAGGTGGTACTCAGCGTTC
>SKKR01000346.1 GCA_007123655.1 Thermomicrobiaceae bacterium | reverse complement strand
GTCCGGGAAGTCCCGGCCCGAGAAGTAACCCGGCGATAAGGTATCCGAGAATCACCGGCTGACCAATACGCTGCATGAACACGCCAAGAGCGAACGCCGCGGCGAGGATCATGAGCAGGTCAATTAGGAGCCGAGGGTCTGCCATCATCCTCCAGGATAGGAGTGCTTATGCCTGCGTACGCAGGATCCGTGCAGTATGGGCACCCGGAAGCGCAGACACAGACCTGGTGTCAACGATTCTCGAACCCTCCGGTTCGAGCACAAAGAGTGATGATGCGTCGATACGGTGCATGCCGCCGGGTTCGCGCCATTTCATCCTACTCGATGGCAGGCGTCACTGTCACACGCGGCACGTCGGTTCAGGTTGACACACAGTCACTGACTTGCGATACTGTACGTACATCGTGGCGCGTGATGTAGCGGCACTCTCGCTGCATCGGTAGAATCTGAATCCGCGATTCGGCGCCACAGTTGGGGATATCGGACATGAACAGTGAGCAGATCCGAGAGCGCTTCGTCGAGTTTTTCCGCGAGCGGGAACACCGGCATATGCCGAGTTCCTCGCTTGTGCCATTAAACGACCCGACCGTTCTGCTGACCACCGCCGGCATGCAGCAGATGACACCGTATTTTCTCGGTCTGGAACCAGCGCCTGCCCCACGCATGACCTCGATTCAGAAATGCTTCCGAACCGTTGACATCGACGAAGTAGGAGACGAGAGTCACCTGACATTCTTCGAGATGCTCGGCAATTTCTCCGTGGGTGACTACTTCAAGTCAGACGCAATCTCCTGGGCCTGGGAACTCTCTACCCGCGACTTCCAGATCCCGCCGGACCGCGTTCACATTACCGTGCACAACGATGACGAGTTCTCCTGGGATTACTGGCAGTCCGAAATCGGGATACCGGCCGGGCGAATCCGGAAACTCGGCGACGAAGACAACTGGTGGGGTCCTGTCGGCGACACCGGTCCGAACGGCCCGGACTCCGAAATGTTTTACGATCGCGGAGCGCAATACGGTTGCGGTGAGGACGATTGCGGGCCGGGCTGCAACTGCGGCCGGTTTCTCGAGTTCTGGAATCTCGTGTTCATGGAGTTCTTCAAAGAGGCGGACGGCACCCAGCGACCGCTTCCAAGTAAGAATATCGACACCGGCATGGGGCTCGAGCGAATGGCGTCGATTCTTCAGGGGACCGAGACGGTTTTCGAGACCGACCTCTATATGCCGATCATCGATTTCGTCTCCGACCGAATAGGAGCCAGGTACGGCGAGCGTGACGAGACGGACGTTTCGCTCCGCGTCATCAGCGATCACGCTCGTGCGGTGACGTTTCTGATCTCGGATGGCGTTTTTCCGGGAAACGAAGGACGAAGCTACGTCCTCCGGAGAGTGTTGCGGCGAGCGGTCCGTCACGGCCGGCTGCTCGGTTTCGAGGGACCGTTCCTCAGCAGTCTCGCGGGACGAGTGGCTGAATCATTCGGGTCACAATACCCGGACCTCTCGAGCCAGCTCTCGCGGATTCAGAAAGTCATTGATCACGAAGAAGCGCACTTCAATCAGACGCTTGCCTCCGGGATCGAACGCTTTGACGAGGTGCTCGGCCGTGTGCAGGCACGGGATGAGACCACGATTCCGGGAGAAGAGGTGTTTCGGCTCTACGATACATACGGATTCCCCCTGGAACTGACCGAAGAACTCGCGCGTGACCACGAGTTGACGGTGGACCGTGACGGGTTCAACCAGGCAATGGAGCGACAGCGGGCGACAAGTCGTGCGGGCGCCGGCCACATTACATCCGCTGGTTCAGGTGAACTGGATGCGTTGCGTCGCTACGCGACAGATTCGCCTACTCCATTCGTCGGTTACGAGTCTGAAGAAGTCGAAACTGATGTTGTCGGCCTGCTTCGCGATGGCACACCGGTCGAAAGTTTGCAGGCCGGGGGAAACGGCATCGTCGTTCTCCAGAAAACGCCGTTCTACGCCGAGTCTGGTGGCCAGGTCGGCGATACAGGAACAATCTCGGCTGACACGGGAAACCTCTCCGTCACTGACACACAGCGTCCGATTCCGGACGTTACCGCGCATTTCGTGGAGGTCAATGACGGCTTCATCGAGATCGGAACACCGGTCAGGGCCGCGGTGGACGCCGAGCGGCGCCGGCGAATTCGTCGGAATCACACGGCGACGCATCTCCTTCACGCCGCGCTGCGAACAACACTCGGTGAACACGCTCAGCAGGCGGGCTCGCTCGTCGCACCGGACCGGTTGCGGTTCGACTTCACCAACCTGGAACCCGTGGGTCCGGAACGACTGCGCCAGATACAGGAAGTTGTCTCTCACGAGATTCTTCGCAACACCGCGGTAACAGCGGATTTGACGACCTACCAGGAAGCCATCTCCCGCGGGGCAATCGCGCTGTTCGGAGAGAAGTATGGTGATGATGTCCGCATGATTTCCATTGACGAATATAGCCGTGAGCTGTGCGGCGGGACGCACGTGAACAGCACCGGCGAAATCGGCCCGTTCGTGATCACCGAGGAGACGAGCGTTGCCAGCGGCGTACGGCGTATTGAAGCCCTGACCGGAGAGGCAGCGATCGCCTATCTATCAGAGATCCAGTTCACAATCGGCGAACTCGAACAGCAACTCCACGTTCCCGCGGAACAGCTCACCGATCAGATACGTACGCTTCACAGACGAATCCGCGACCTCGAACAACAACTCGAGCGAATGCGGGTTGACATGGCGTCCGGCCAGGTCGACGAGATTCTGGCAAACACGAGCGACGCGGACGGAGTAACGGTCGCCAGCGCGGTCGTCGAAGCGCAGTCTCGCGATGTGCTGCTTCAACTCGCGGACCGATGCCGGGACCGAATCGGATCGGGCGTGATCGTGCTCGGGGCGGATATCGAGGGTCGTCCCGCTCTGCTCGCAGTCGTAACGAAGGATCTGACGTCGCGGGGGTTGCATGCCGGCGACCTGATCTCCGAGATCGCGGAGCACGTTGGTGGCCGCGGGGGAGGCAAGCCTGAGATGGCCCAGGGAGGCGGGACTGATTCCTCAGGGCTTCAGACGGCTATCGACCGCGTACACGACGCCCTCCGACGCCAGCTCACGGAAAAGGCATCGAGTTAGCAGGGCCAATTCTTAACCGGCACGCCTGGATCAGGGTAGAGCACATGGCCGCACAGCAGACAATCCACTATCAGATCTCTGGTCCGGGCGACCTTGACCGGCTCCTTGACGATATCTCGGAGCTGGAACCCGTTCTGATCATTGTCGCGCTGGAAGGTTCCCGCGACTTCACTGTGACTGATCTTCAGCTTGCCCGGCTCGTCGCGGCTGCTCGAACGCATAGGAAGCAACTCGTCGTCGAGTCGAATGTTCGGGAGTACGCTCACCGGGCGTTACTGCTCGGCTTCCAGGAGTCTGCTATCGTCAGCGACGCGGGCAACTCCCCGGCCAGCAAGACAAACGTCATCAGGCCGTTGATCGCGAGCCGAAACGCGAGTGACCAGCCAGGTTCCGGGTTTGAGACGACCTCGAGCCTGGCGACGTACAGACCGGCACCCGGCCAGAAACAGGCGACGTTCTCCTGGCGAGGATCGGTCCAACCGTCGCATTCGGGGACACAGACCGGCACGGTCCATATCGTCGACGCGAACTGGAGCACCGGGCGGTTCCGAAACACGGCAGGCGCCGGGTCGAACGCTCGACCAGGCGTTTCGTCGGATCCCGCGCCGACCGTGGCGATGCCGGCGCAGGATGAGAGCCGCCGGAGGCCGACCCCGGTTGACGTGCCGACCGATCAACCTGAGCGGGCAACTGAGGGAAAGCATCGGCCAAGTGCGAGAAAACGACGGCGGCGGCGAGACCGGCGAACGTTCGTGCTTGCGACGGCGATAATCGCGCCGCTGCTCGTCATTGCGGTCGTTGGCGCCATCGCTGCCTACGTTCTCCCGACCGCGACGGTGACTGTCGTTCCGATCGAGAGACCAGTGACCTCCACACTGACCTATGGTGTGGCGATCGACGATGCCTCCTACGACATCACAATCGATCCCGAGCCCTTCAGCAGTTCATCGGTCGCGGACGCCCAGATCGAGGCAACCGGCGAGCGCTTCGAACCGGACGGAACCGCAGGCGGCCTGATCCAGATAACCAATCCACTCACGTCGGACGTGACTATTCCGGCAGGAACAGAACTTCCCGGCGCGAACGGTGTGACCTACTACACCGCCGAGGATGTCGTGATTCCGGCCGCGGATCCGTTCGGGTCACTGGCGTTCGGTTCAGAGACGGTTGCCGTGTATGCGGGAATCGCTGGTCCGGATGGGAACAGCGATCCCGGGACGGTCACGGGACAACTCGGTAACGGGCTGTTTTTCACCAACCATGAACCGATCGCTGGCGGTACGCTTCGATCGATCCAGGTCATCACGGAGGAAGACCTGGAACGGGTTCGTGACGAAGTCGTTGCTGAACTGATTGAACAGGCAGAGCGGGACTATATGGCTTCAGTACCGCTCGGAATGAAAGTGATCCCTGGGTCAGTGGAGATCGGTGAACCTGAAATCGAAGTCGAGGGTGAAGCGGGTTCAGATGGAGACATGGTCTCCGCGAGCGGCCAGATAACGGTCCGCGCGCAACTGTTCGATCCAGAGGAACTGCACCGGCAAGCGAGTGAGGAAGCGGATCGGCTTCTTGCCCGGCAGGGTGGTGGAGACCGGATCCTGTTGGCGGAAACGGTCGACGTGCATGAACCGACCGCCCTCAACCCTGAAGAGACCGCGTTCAAGATCGATGTTGCCGCCGTGTCCCGGGAACGCTTCACCGAATCGGAACGCGAACAGCTGATTCAGGACCTGGTCGGGAAGTCTCAAGAGGACGCCGAGGCGATTCTTGAGCAGCATCCCAAAATTCAGTCGTATAGTGTTTCAATTGAGCCCGAATGGCTCCTGAATCGGCTACCCGAGATTTCGTCGCGGATTGAAGTGCACATCAGCAGTGAAGAGCAAACAGCAGCTAACCG
>SKKR01000407.1 GCA_007123655.1 Thermomicrobiaceae bacterium | reverse complement strand
TCATGTCGATGCTCGAAGCGGCGCCGCTCGGTGACATCTTCATCACGGCAACGGGCGACATCGACGTCATCGACAAGCAGCACTTCGAGCGAATGCACGACGGTGCGATGGTCGCGAACGCTGGTCACTTCGACAGCGAGATCAACCTCGACAATCTCGAGGCAATGACGAAGGAGCGGAAGCATCTGCGGCCGTTTGTCGAAGAGTTCAAGATCACCGATGGCAAGGGCATCATCGTCCTCGGCGAAGGGCGGCTGATCAACCTGGCCGCGGCCGAAGGCCATCCAGCGAGCGTGATGGACATGAGCTTTGCGAACCAGGCAATGGCCTGCCGGTTCCTGGTCCAGGAGCAGTCCAAGCTGGAGAATGTGGTCTACCGGGTGCCGGAAGAGATCGACCAGGAGATCGCACAGCTCAAACTAACCGCGATGGGCGTCAACATCGACACCCTGAGTGAGGCGCAGAAGCACTATCTGCAGTCCTGGCAAACAGGAACCTAAATCGAGTGCGTTTGACCCGGGCACGCCGGGGGCAGCGGGGCGGCTAAGCAGGCCGCCCCGCTGATGTACGAACAGGAGATGATGGCACGTGACAACCAGTTTCATGCGTTCGGCCCACACGCTTTTCACGTCTGAATCGGTGACAGAGGGTCATCCGGACAAGCTTTGCGATCAAGTGTCGGACGCTGTACTGGACGCCATCCTCGCGGAGGATCCCCATGCACATGTCGCGTGCGAGACGTCGACAACCACCGGCCTCATTCTCGTTTTCGGCGAGATCACTACGGAAACCTACATAGACATCCCGAAGATCGTGAGACAAACCGTCAAAGAGATCGGCTACACGAGCGCCGAATACGGGTTCGACTACGCCACGTGCGGAGTCGTCACTGCGATAAACGAGCAGTCTCCCGAAATCAACTACGGCGTTCGCAAAGGGGAAGCCGCCGACGTCGAAGCGATTGGCGCTGGGGACCAGGGCATGATGATCGGTTTCGCATGCAACGAGTCGCCGGATCTCATGCCGATGCCGATCTCGTTCGCGCACGCCATGACCCGCCGACTGGCGGACCTTCGAAAGTCGGGAGAGATCGACTACCTTCGGCCGGACGGCAAGAGCCAGGTCACGGTTTCCTACGAGTATGGTAAACCCGCGCACGTTCCGACGGTCGTCCTTTCAACTCAACACGACGCGTCTGTGCCGCAGGAACGGATCCGCGCGGAGCTCGAAGAGGCCGTTGTTCGGTACTGCGTGCCGGACCATATGCTCACCCGAGAGTTGAACCTGTATGTGAATCCAAGTGGTAGCTTCGCCCGCGGAGGTCCGATGAGCGACGCCGGACTGACCGGTCGCAAGATTATCGTTGATACTTATGGCGGAATTGCTCGACACGGTGGTGGTGCGTTCAGCGGGAAGGACCCGACGAAAGTCGACCGATCAGGCGCATACGCGGCCCGTCACGTGGCCAAGAATGTCGTAGCGGCCGGGCTTGCGGACAGGTTCGAAGTCCAGGTTTCTTACGCGATCGGGGTTATCGAGCCGGTTTCAGTTCACATTGAATCCTTTGGCACCGAGCGTGTGGATGAAGATCTTATCGAAAAGCTGATTCACCAGCACTTTGACCTGAGACCGGGCGCCATCCTGCGTGACCTGGACCTACGGCGCCCGATCTACCGTCAGGTAGCAGCCTATGGTCATTTCGGTCGGCCCGACCTTGATCTACCGTGGGAACGCACCGAAAAAGCGGAAATCCTACGCCAGGAAGCAGGGGTAAGTGCTGACCAGGTCCCGAGCGCGGGCTGACTCCCGGGGATGGGAAGATGGCGAGCAGTGCGACCAGGAACTGAAGGCGATTCGTGGCCCGGATACTGATCACTGGCGCAAGCGGATTCGTTGGTCGTCATCTCACCGCCCACCTGGCAGCACAGCAAAAGCACGAAATCATCGGAGTGTCGTCGCAGAAACGGCCTCCACTTGAAGGTGGCCGGCTCCTTGTCTGTGACCTGCGGGACGCTGACCTTACCCGCCGGGTCCTCCAACGCTACGAACCAGACATAGTGTTTCACCTCGCGGGACAGGCACACGTCCCCAGGGCGTTCGCTGATCCAGTGGATACGCTGGTCACGAACGTCGTTGGCCAGCTCAATCTGTTCGAAGGGTGCCGCGCGGCGGGCATCGATCCGGTGATTCTCGTAGTGAGCTCCGCGGAGGTGTACGGCGCGGTGACGTCTGATGCGATTCCAATCGACGAATCGCAGCCGTTGAAACCGAACAACCCCTACGCTTCGAGCAAGGCCGCACAGGATCTGTACGCCCAGCAATACGCCGCCAGCCACCGGATGAAGGTCGTCCGGGTCCGGCCCTTCAATCACGTCGGGCCAGGACAGAGCGACCGGTTCGTCGTTTCCAGCTTTGCAAGACAGATCGCCGAGGCGGAAGTCGGAAAAGCGGAACCTGTCGTTCTCGTCGGTAACCTGGATTCGGTTCGGGATTTCCTCGACGTGCGGGATGTTGTTCGCGCATATGACCTTGTCGCTCGCGACGAGTTTGCGGGAGATGTGTTCAACGTCGCCTCAGGAATCGGCGTGAGCATTCAGCACGTACTTGACACGCTTATCTCACTTGCGAATTGCGATATCGATGTGCGCGTTGATCCCCAGCGTGTCCGGCCAACGGACGTCCCGGAATTTCGTGGCGACAGTTCCCGTCTTCGAGAGTCGACCGGCTGGACACCTGCGTACTCCTTACACGGAACGTTGCGCGACGTTCTCGATGACTGGCGCGCTCGGATCGGTAGCAGGACGCACCGTCAATAGGTGCCGTCTCCGTGGTGCGCGTCCCTCACGTGCCGGGCTCCCCGCTACTCTTCCGGAGCTCCCAGGAGGAGATGGGACTTCCCATTGACCGTCGTGACGCGTTCTCCGCGGTCTGGCTCACGAGCCGAGGCGCATCCGGGTTCCTCGAATCCAAATGATCGTTGAATTGGCCGAAGAAAACGTCCCTGTTTCAGGTACGGACGATGTCCCATTGGAATGACCCCTGAACAGAAATGATGAATCCGCCACGCTTCCCACGTTGTCGGATCGACAAGTAGATCGCTTTGTTCGGGCCACGACTCGTAGCTGGCGCCTTCGTCCCCCTGCTGACGCGGAACACTGGATCCGGACGAGAGCCCCTGAATCGATTTCAGGAGCAATCTTGCGCCGATCTCCATCGACTGTCTCCAGAGAACGTCGCCTCCGGTTCCGGTAGGGACGGGAATCCGTTCCTGCTTCAGAATTGGCCCGGTATCCAGTCCTTCGTCGACTTGGTGAACCGTGACGCCGGATTCTGCTTCGCCGTTTCGAAATACCCAGAACAGTGGATCCGGACCTCGGTGACGAGGTAACAGTGATGGATGAACATTCAACCCGCCAAGACGTGCAGTGTTGATCAGGGCCTGCGGAACTCTCGCCGGATAGCAACAGAGCACTACTAGATCAGCCCCTACGTGCGCGAGTGTCTCCGCCGCGACGGGTGAGTTCCGATCGTTCAGCACAAGGTACCGGTTTCCGGATCGATTGGGCTTCTGAACCGGCATTTCGCGGTTGGGCTCAATTGGTTCAGATCGGTTCAGATACGTGACCGGGTGAATGGAACCGGGGTCGCCTGGAAGCATCCGCAGTGGGATCTCGTATCCGGCTTCGATTATCCTGTCGGACACGTAGTCCGCGAAGTCACAACGCGCGCCGAAGAGCAGTATGGATCGAATCATGCGGTAGGTATCCTGATTCCGCCGTTTGACAGCCGTTCACAGCGTCCCGTAGGCTTGCGTCAATGATACGTTCGCGTGAGAAGAGGAACAGACAATGGCCAGACTGGTTCAATGCAAGAAACTCGGACGCGAACTACCCGGTCTTGAGAAGCCCCCGGTTCCCGGTAAGCTCGGGGAACGCATCTACAACGAGATTTCCGAGCAGGGCTGGGAAATGTGGCGAGAGTACCAGACAATCCTGATCAACCACTACGCACTGAATCCGGCCGACCCGAACGACCGCAAAGTACTTCGCGAACACATGGAGGAGTTCTTCTTCGGCGAGGGCGCGGCGATGCCGGAAGGGTGGCAGCCGGCGGGAGCCGGTGGCTCCAAAGGCGGCGGTGGCGGAAAAGGCCAGCCGCAGCAACAGCAGAAGAAGTAGCGTTAGCCCGGGACTCTCGGCGATTCCGGCGTCAGGCTGATCTGACTGCTTATTCTGAATTCGAGCCTCGCGTGCGCTTCGCGCAGCGAGGACTCAACATCGTCCGGTGAACCACCTTGCGCAAAGATGAACCCCAGGTAGCTGGACCCTTCCGGCAGCGGCACAATCGGATGGTTCAGCCGGGCCGATATCTGCACTCCGGTAATGCCATCAACCTGTGACGCCTCTTCCTCTCCGCGGACTTCGCGCAGGATTCCTCTCTTCGGGATGGGGATCATCATGACGCCGACAGCGGCATCGACTCTTGACACCGTACCGTCGATCTCACCGACCGCGTGCCGCAAAATCAACTCCTCCAGTGATTGACCCGTTCCAAACTCAAGAATCGTTGAACAGAGCCCGCCTATTGATCGTCCGGCGATTTCGATGATCCACGCGCCCGCGTCGTTGATGCGGAGCTCAGCGTGTACCGGCCCCGTTCTGAGGCCCAGTGCCGCCGAGGCCTGCTCGGTGCAGCGCGCAATGTCCTCCTGGACGTCCGCTGGTAGCTTCGATGGTGTTGTGTAAATCGTCTCCTCAAAATAGGGTCCTTCCAGTGGGTCCGGTTTGTCGAACAGCGCCAGTACCTGCAGCCGTCCGTCGGTCAGTAGCCCCTCGAGCGCAACCTCAACTCCGGGAAGGTAGTCCTCGACCAGAATGCTGGCCGTATCCGGTGTGAAACCGTCGCGCTCGAGAATCCCTCTCGTCCGAGCGATCGCTTCAGCAAGTTCGTTCCCGCTGTCGGCCCGGATGACGCCACGACTTCCGGACAGAAGATTCGGTTTCACCACGCACGGAAACCGCACCTCGTCTGTAATCGATGC
>SKKR01000174.1 GCA_007123655.1 Thermomicrobiaceae bacterium | reverse complement strand
ATGGTTCTTCAACCCATGCGCGTATTTGAGGATCAGTGCCCGTTGCTGGTCCGGGCTGAGCCGCTGGAGCGCACGCATCAATTGCTCGCGCGTCGTCTGTCGGAGCATCGCGTCCAGCGGATCTTCGGACTGCCCGCGCTCGTCAACAATCCGGTCGATGTACTCGACGGCAACCTCTCGCCCGCTGATCTGACGATGCCGAACCACCAGATTGCCAGCTATCCGGTAGAGCCAGGCGCCGAACGGCACCCCGCGCCACTCGTAGCTTGGTATCGCCGCAAGCGCCTGCTGAAACGTCTGCGCTGTCAGATCTTCGGCCTCCACAACGCTGTGAACCCGACGATAGATGAACCGGTAGATACGCTCGAAGTACCGCTCGTAGAGCACCGAGAACGCTGCCGGGTCACGCTGCGCGTTGGCGACGAGCTGGCGCTCCTCGTCGAGATCGAGCGACGGTGGCAGAGGCTCAGGACCGGGCAGCGGGGATTTCTCCCGCGTTGCCCGAAGTGACAGACTCGGCGTTCGGCCGGAATGAGCCTCGGACAGCTCACCCGACTTCGCCGTCTCGGCGAGTCGATGCGGGAGACGTTCAGGGTCGCGAGTGCCCTGGGCGAGGTCTGGGGTACCCATTGGTTGCCTATCTGCGTTGACTAGCAGTCACATAAGGACGATATACGTTGTTGCTTCACCATTCGCGTCACCATCAATCATATTACAGCTATAACGTTTTGGAAACAGACCGGTTGCACACGTGCGCCCTGGACTTCATTCAAAACAGCCGGTTGGACCGCAGGAAAACGTACGTACGGCCGTACCTCCGATACAGGACCTTTTCTCCACCCCGTCGCGGCTTTTCGACCGTCCGAAGCCGGTAGAATCGAACAGGATGGACTCGAGTTCGCCGTACGGTCGGGAACCACCAGCCAGCCATCGGGAACGTCCGGATTCACGGGATGCGCCTTGAAACCAGCCCTGACTGTTCATCCCGGACTATCGTTTGTCTGTCATGCGGAGTTCAAATGCTCAAGCGCCTCGGCGTCGATCTTCAACCTCATGTTGATACGATCCACCATGCGGCGGTCGAGAGCCTCCGGAATTCCCCGGATCCGCAGACGCTGGCAACCGGGCGCAAGGCGCTCGAGGCGATCATCGAACACAGCGAGTATGCCCGGAATCCTGAACCTCTCGTCCGGGCAGCACATCTTACCGAGGAATCGCTCAAGCTGGTGCTCGGCCAGTCGGCTGCGCACAAGGTGCGCTCGGGGCACTATGTGGCCGCTATCGTCGCCGATCTGAGCCGGATTATCGACGCAATCGATTCCGGTGATGACCCGGAATCATTCTTGCGACACGCCGAATCGCTGTTCGGCTCAATGCACACCCCGGACCAGGAGAACCTGGTCGAGATCGATCTCAATGACCGGGACCAGTTGCTGCGCCTGGTGCAGGAGACCGCGGCCGAGCCGGACCCCGCCGAATCTGCCGTTTCCGCGACCGCAGACCTCTCGAGCATGCATCAGACGCTGGAGATGCTCGCTCGCCATGCCGAGACGCTGCTGGAGTCCGGGGAAACGGAAGAAACGCTCGCCGGGCTCGTGCAGGCGCTGGAGTCACTCCAGCTGCAGGCCGCCGATCTTGAGATCGACCACGTTAGCCGCGTCGTTGCGTGCGCGCTGCGTGTCGTGGAGTCGCACCGGTCGGCGCGGGAACCTCTGCCGCTGGATGCCATCGAGTTCATCATAGCCTGCAGGCGCATTATTCCCATGATCCTGGAGAGCCGGGATTCACCCGGGCGCGTGAGCCACGCAGTGGATGCGCTCGTTGACCAGTCCGCCTTCGTGCTAATCGAGTTGCGCCGGGGCACAAGCCCGCTCGGTAATCTCTGGCCGGAACCGGATGCCGAAGCCTACGAGGCCATCGCCAACGGTGCTCACCCGCGGGAACCGGATGAACCGCTCGTCGACGTTCCAGGCGAGCACTTTGATGATCCGACTCCCGGGAAAGGCACGCAGCCGGAGTGGCGCGTCGAGGAGTACCGGCCACCGTCCGGGGCACTCACCGGAACCAGCCCGACGACAGAGAACCTCACGGAGGATCGCGAGACGGTCCGGGTCCCGGTCCAGCAGGTCGACGCGCTCATGGAGATCGCCGGAGAACTGGCCATCCGAAGTGGTGGATACAACCAGCGTGCCCGTCAGGTACTGAGTGCCACCCAGGACATCAACAGCATCGCAGACAGACTCCGCTATCTCGTCCGCGCCTGGCAGGAAGGCCGCTACCAGAATGAGCACATCCAGCAGCACCTGACGGAGATCTCCGCCGATCTCGCCCTCGCCTCAACGGATCTGGATCACGCCCGGGGGGACCATATCGCTGCGTCCGAGCGGCAGGCCGAGGCACGCTCTCGACTTGAACAGACGGTCTCCGGGCTGCGGTGCATGCCGCTCAAGGTTCTGACCGATCAGCTCGAAGACGAGTTCCCGGAGCTTGCGAAGGCGTACGGCCGGAAAGCGACACTCCGAGTCGAAGGAGCCGCTAACGTGTTCGACGCCGTCCACGCGGAACGACTTCTCCAGGCCTTCCGGAACATGATCGTCAACGCGCTGGAACACGGGATCGAACCCCCGGACGTCCGCCAGGAACGCGGGAAGTCACCCACTGGGCTGATCCGATTCCGGGCGCGCAGGGACGGAAGCCAGTCCGTCATTCAAATCATCGATGATGGCGCCGGTATGGATGAATCGACGATCCTGGATCGCGCGGAGGCATCGGGCTATCCGGTTCCGCGGCGCGACATGACCCGGGAGCGTGTGTTGCAGTATGTCTTTCTGCCAGGTTTCACGACCCGGATCACCGGAACCGACGAGGAGGCTGGTAAAGGGCTGGATTTCGTCAGCTCGGCAATCTCGTCCGCCTCCGGCGCGCTCACCGTTCAGTCCGAGCCCGGTCAGGGAACCGCGTTCACCGTCCGCATCCCGGTCACGCGAATGGCGATCCCTTCGATGGTCGTGTCGATCTCATCCGAGTGTTACGCGCTGCCGGCAGCCGACATCCGTCCGGTTCCAGCGGAACGGATCGATGGAATAGACGAACGACAAACGGGCTATCTCGCGAATGTCGACGACACGACGGTTCCCGCGGTGGATCTCGGCGCAATGCTCGGACTCCGCTCTCATCACCACGTGCAGAGCGAGCACGGCGCGTTTCTCGAGGTGAGCGACGACGAGGGTCGCTGGATCATCCGGGTTGACCGGATCGTCGATCATGAACAGATCATGCTGGAGCCACTGGGGCGGCAGCATTATCACCTGACAGGAGTGGTTGGCACCGCGACGCTGAACTCCGGCGAGCACGCGCTGGTGCTGGATGTCATCCAGATCCTCGACGCCGGAAACCGTCGCAGCCGCCGGCTTTCCAGACAGACCGCCTCACTGACGCGCGTCCCGTTTGCGCTGGTGTCGGACGATTCGATCTCGGTCCGCCGGAACCTTGCCCGGTTCCTCGAGGACGAAGGTTGGCGGGTGGTTGAAGCGCGTGACGCGTTCGAGGCGCGAGAGCTGCTAGAGACGATCGCCCCGGATCTCCTTATTGTCGACCTCGACTTGCCGGCACACGGCGGATTCCAGATCGCCCAGGCGGCGCGCAACCTCGGGGACATCCCGATTGTAGGGCTGACCGCACGGGACAACCCGGATCTTCGGGACCGGATCGCGTCATTCCGGATCGACCAGTGCCTGATCAAGCCGGTGGACACCAACGAGCTCGCCGAAACAATCCGGAGAATCAACCGGGCTCAGGAGGCGGACGGGTAATCGTCACCGTCCCGCGCTGTCCGGGTCTCTCGCCCGGAACCATTTCCGGCGGTCTCTTCGCTGTGGCCGCCCGGTGGACTGTCGTCGAGATCAGTCGGGATGAAGCGCACTTCACTGATTCTCAGTCCGTCCAGCCGCTCAACACGAACCGCGTAGCCGTCGATCATGATTGTGTCCCCCACGCGCGGCTGGTGCCCCAGTTCGAAAAAGACATACCCGCCGATCGTGTTGGTCTCATCAGCTTCCAGATCTAGCTGAAAATGTTCGTTGACATCGGACAGCAGGGTCAGGCCGTTCACCCGCGCCCAGCCGTCCACCTCCGCGACAATGTCCGGAGCGGCACGTTCGAACTCGTCTGGCACTTCACCGAGCACCCGCTCCAGGATATCGTCCAGCGTCACCATTCCGGATGTTCCGCCGTACTCATCAACAACGATGGCAACGTGCGTTCCGCGCGTGCGCATTTCCTCCAGCAGGTTGTCGATCGGAATGGACGACGGAACCGTAAACGCGGGACGCATCAGGCTGGCAATGTCCGGAACGTCGCCCGGGCTGGAGGTAGCCAGCAGTGGGACGAGCTCTTTGACGTAGAGAATTCCCTGGATATCGTCAATGTCCCGCTCGTAGATCGGATAGCGGCCATGGCGCCGGGTTGAGAGCGTCTCCAGCAAATCGGCCCAGTCAACGTCGGTGGGTAACGCGATAAGTTCGGTGCGTGGCACCATGATGCTTTCGGCCGAGTAGTCGTGGAAAACGAACGCACGCCGGATGATCTCTTCTTCTGTCTTGACCAGTTCCCCGCCGAGCCTGCTGGCGGAGACAATGTTCCGGAGCTCGTCCTCTGAGTAGATACGTCCCGAACCAGTGGCCGGCGGAACACCCGCGACGGACAGGATCTTGCGCGCGCTCGCGCGAATGAGCGCATTCAACGGCCGGAAAAGCGTCAGGCTCAACCACACGGGCAGCAGCACACCGCGAGCGACTGGTTCCGGGTATTGCAGGGCGATCGACTTCGGCACGAGCTCCGCCAGCGACACATGCACGAACGTTAGCAGGAGGAACGCTGCCGTTAGCGCCACCGCGCCGGCGGTCACGAACGCGGCGGTCTCACCGATCACGGATGCGAACGCTGGCCGAAGCACGCTCGCCAGCGCGGGAACTCCCACCCATCCGAGCGCAATGCTGGACATGGTGATTCCCAGCTGAATCGCCGGAACGTATCGCTCGAGATTAT
>SKKR01000302.1 GCA_007123655.1 Thermomicrobiaceae bacterium | reverse complement strand
GCAGAACCTTCAACATGGTCTCATTTCATCGGATTCGGACTGGAGGCAGTCTTCCATGCTGCCCGGCGTCAACACAGGTCGCGATTCCCCGGACGCACCGCGGTTGTTTGGCCGAGAGCGCGAGATTCGGCTGCTCGTCGAACTGCTGGACCGGGCGCTGGGTGGACACGGATCGACCGTCCTCGTCAGTGGCGAGGCCGGCATCGGCAAGACCGCACTGGTGCAGAGGCTGGTCAGTGAGTCAAAGGAACGGGGCGCACTGGTCCTGTCCGGCGCCGCCTACGATCTTAGCGCCACCCCTCCCTACGGGCCGTGGCTGGAACTTGCTGAACGTTACCCGGTAAACGCCGACTTGCCCGAAGTTCCGGAGGTCCTCAAGCGAGGCACGGGCGTGGGTGACTTTCAGTCGCAACTGGAGATCTTCGCGTTCGTTCGAGACTTTTTCATGCAGGTCTCGCAGGCCCGTCCCCTCGTGCTTGTCCTGGAGGATATCCACTGGGCAGACCAGGCGAGTCTCGACCTGCTTCGCTACCTTGCTCGGTACGCTGCCGAACACCGTATCCTGCTGATCGCCACCTACCGGGTCGACGAGGTCGCGCGGCAGCATCCGCTGTCCCGGTTCTTGCCGGCGCTGGTGCGCGAATCGCATGCGGAGCGGGTTGAACTACGACACCTGGATTACTCCGCTGTCCATGAACTCACCCGTCGCCAGTTCGGGTTGGAGGACTCCGTGCTCGATCAGCTTGTCCCACATCTGGTTCATCGAGCCGAGGGGAATCCACTCTTCACCGAGGAACTGCTCCGGACGCTCGTGCACGACGGCACGCTCCGGCAGGTCGAAAACCAGTGGACACTCGGCACGCTTCCGCGCGGATCCGTTCCCACGCTCATCCGTCAGATGGTGGATCGACGCGTTTCGGGGCTGTCGGAGCAGGCCCTGCATGGGATCCAGATCGCCGCTGTTATCGGGCAGGTTGTTCCGATCCGTCTGTGGGAGTCCATCCTCGATCCGGAAACCGTGTCAACTACGATCGAAGAAGCGATCGATTCCTATCTGATTGGGGAATCACCGGCTGAGCAGGGCGTTGAGTTCCGACACTCAATGGTGCGCGAAGCGGTCTATGAGGGGATTTCACTGTCAAAGCGCCGTACCCTCCATCAGCAGATTGGCGAAGCCTATCTCTCTGATCAGCAAGCAGACCCGTACCGGATCGCCTGGCATTATCGTCAGGCCGGCGATCAACGGGCCATCAACTGGCTGAAACACGCGGGCGAGCGTGCGTTTGAGACACACGCATGGGTTGCCGCCGCGGACCGTCTGGAAGAAGCACTGGAGTTGACTCCGGCAAACGAAGATTGGATGGAAGACCGCGGCTGGCTCCTCTATCGCATTGGTCACCTGCGTCGTTACTCCGATCCGGAACGAGCGGTGAAAGACCTGGAGGGAGCCCTTCAGGTCGCTCGAAAGGTACAGAACGAGCTGTTGCGTGTACAGTCCTCGCTGCAACTCGGCCTCCTTCAATGCCTGACCGGCTCGATACGCAGCGGTTTGGAGCAGTTGCGATCCGGAGCGAGTGCACTGCAACGCCTTCACTCAATGGACTGGGATGAGCACTCCAGGCGCAATGCGCGTCTGTTTCTGGTCTGGCTTGGCGCCGTTGGCCCGCACAAAGAGTTGATCCCGATCGCTGAACGTCATCTTCCGGACGGTGATTCAGATCTGGGCACCGCGTACTGGGGGTTGGGCTGGTCGTTTGCGGCCACCGGGCGCCCGGACGACGCCCACAGGGCGTTCACGGAAGCCGAGAATGATCTGAACGCAATGAACGATACCGTCAATCTCGGCAACTCGGCCTTCGCACATCTCACTGAGGTGATCGTGCCCTATTACACGGATGACTTCGAGGAGCGTAGACGAGTCTCAGATCTCATCTACCACGACTGGACACGTGGGGTCAGCGGCCTGGGTGACGCCTTCGACGCGCGCCTGGCGTACGTCGAACAGCTGATCCTCGAGGGAAACTGGAACGAGGCGAAATCGGTTCTGCTCGGCACGTCGCGCACACTCAGTCAGTTCCGGCAGTACGCATCGAGCAGGCTCGCATGGCTGCATCATCATCAGGGAAACGACGACCTCGCGTGGGCAGAGATCAACGCAACCCTGCCCTCCGGATCCGGGACGCGTCCGGGAGATTGTTTCTTCAACTACGTTATTCGACTGCATCGGCTGGCGGCAACGCTGGAACTCCAGAACGGCGATACTCGTGCGGCCGCGGACTGGCTTGAAGCGCATGATGACTGGCTCGACTGGAGCGGCGCAACGCTTGGCCTCGCCGAAAGTCTGCTGCTGTGGGCGAAACTGGATGCAGCTAAAGGGGATCCAGAACAGGCCGTGGAAATCACTCATCGTGCCCTGGATGCTGCCAGCGCACCTCGCCAGCCGATCGCGTTGATTGCTGCCCACCGATTCCGTGGGGAACTGGCGACGCATTCCGGCGAGCTCGAGATCGCCGCCGAGCATTTGCAGACGTCACGAGAGATTGCCGACAGGTGCGATCTCCCCTTCGAGCGCGCTCTCACCATGCTGGCGCAGGCCGAACTGGCCATCGCAACCGGGGAGTTGAATCAGGCGAGAGGCCTGCTCTCCGAGGTTCGACACGTCTGCACCGAGCTTGGCGCGAAGCCTGCCCTGCAACGGGCCGACAAACTCCTGGCTCGCCTTGCCCCCGGAAGCTCCCGCCACGCCGCAGGTCTCTCCCGGCGTGAACTGGAGGTCCTGCGCCGCCTCGTCAGCGGCATGTCCGACCGGGAGATCGCCGAGGACCTCTTCATTTCCTACCGGACGGTCACCAATCACGTCTCCAGCATCCTCCGCAAGCTGGATGTTGACTCCCGCACCGCGGCCGCAACGCGTGCTGTGCGTGAGGATCTGGTCTAGCCTACTCACTGAGCCCCGTTCTCTAGGTATCTCTACCTATTCACACAGGGACATTCCTGAATAGGTTGTCCCTACGATGGCACCCGCCTCCGAATCGACCATGCTGTACCCATGACGCCAACCTGATGCCGGCAACCGGACGCCGGCACGAACCTGATCGAAGGAGGTACATCATGCAGGCGAAGTATTCGGTGACGTCGTTGACCCGGCAGTTCCTGATCGCCGCTCTTGTTGCTGGAGCGTTGCTCGTCGCGGTTGCCGTTCCAGCCTCGCAGGCGATGTCGTTTGCGGAAGTTGGGCAGGTGGCGCCGGAGGAAATCGAGGAACGGGATTCGAGCAATCCGTCACTCATTCGGGACCAGGTGCAGTTTCTGGAAGACAACTGGCACCTGGATGCCGGAGTACTGCTGACCGAAGACGAGACTGACACCGGCGTCTCCGAAGCGCAGATCATCCGGGATAACGTGAGCTTCCTTGAGGACAACTGGCACCTGGACGCCGGAGTACTCATGGCCGAAGACGAGACCGAGACAGGCGTCTCCGAAGCGCAGATCATCCGGGACAACGTGAGCTTCCTCGAGGACAACTGGCACCTGGATGCAGGCACGGTCTTCGGTGGCGAAGCAACGGGCGGCAACCCCTCGGAGGCGCAGGAGTCTGATCTCTGGCTGCTAGAAGAACCGCGGATGCAGCAATATCACCGGTGATCGTTGAACTTCAACGTCCTGACCAGTCAGGACCACACGCAATCAGATAAATCCCTCCTCGGATGAGCGGGACCCGACGTGAGGCTCGGTCGGGTCTCGCTCACCATATTCGACTCAAGCGTGTAACACCGTAACGTCTCGAGCAATCTGGATCTGCCTCAATAACTGGTCCAGACACTCATACGTCAGGCACGCGTAGAACGCGAACAGCTCGAGAATTGGGTAATTTCCCGGATGCCGCTAATAGTGGGAACCATCACGATGGACTTCACACCTGAACGCAACGACTTGCTGGTGAGTAGATCTGGTTGGGTCGATGAATCGTACCCGAAGCCCTCCGGCACCCGGAACGAGCAGCGATCGTCTTCCGTCCGGCGCAACTGACGGTAGTTTCATCGCGTCGAGCCGTCACATCGTGCGCCCGCACCCCGCTCTCAGAAAGTCGGAGGTACTACCATGACGATTCAGGAGTCTCCGCGCCACACCCCGGTGCTTGACACCGATGCAATCGAGCAATTCTCTTCACAGCTACGAGGAAGTCTCATCGCCCCCGGTGAGCCGGATTACGACGAAGCACGTGCGGTCTACAACGCGATGATCGACAAGCGTCCAGCTATGATCGTTCAGTGCGCCGACGTCGCCGATGTGATTACCGCAGTGAACTTCGCTCGGGAACAGAACCTGCTGCTCGCCGTCCGCGGCGGGGGACATAGCGGCGCCGGCCTCGGCACGGTCGACGACGGACTCATTATCGATCTGTCTTCGATGAACGGTATCCGAGTTGATCCGGAAAACCGTACCGCCCGGGTGGAAGGTGGCGCACGTCTTGGTGATCTTCACCATGCCACGCATGCGTTCGGGCTCGCGACTCCCAGCGGGATCATCTCGAACACAGGTGTCGGCGGGATCACTCTGGGCGGTGGGCTCGGGTACCTGTCCCGCCGGTTCGGGCTTGCGATCGACAATCTGCTCGAAGCCGACGTCGTGCTCGCGGATGGCAGCTTCGTAACTGCGAATGACTCGCAGCATTCAGATCTGTTCTGGGCGCTCCGGGGTGGCGGCGGCAATTTCGGCGTTGTTACCTCGTTTCTGTTCAGGCTTCACCCAGTCGATACGGTCTACGCCGGCCCGATGCTCTGGCCGCTCGAACAGTCAGCCGATGTCCTCCGCTGGTACCGGGACTTCATCGTCCAAGCACCGGATGATCTCTACGGTTTCTATGCTTTTCTCACGGTTCCGCCGGCCCCGCCGTTCCCGGAAGAGCTGCATAACAGCAAGATGTGCGGGATCGTCTGGTGCTATACCGGCGACCAGCCCGATGAGACGTTCGCGCCTATCCGAGCGCAGTTTGGTGCGCCAGCGCTCGACTGGGTCGGGCCTATCCCCCACCCGGCGCTGCAGAGCATG
>SKKR01000308.1 GCA_007123655.1 Thermomicrobiaceae bacterium | reverse complement strand
TGTACTTGGCGGTGAGCTCAATGACATCAGTCAACGTGAACGACTTGAACCATTCGCTTTGCCACACGACCTCGGCTCGTTCGACATCGACGACCTTGGACAGCTGATCGAGATAGGTCTGTGCGTTGTAGCGGACCTCGTCCTCGGTCATCATCTGTCGCTGGACCGATCTGCCGGACGGGTCACCGATGCGAGCTGTCCAGTCGCCGATGATAATGACCACGATGTGGCCCAGTCGCTGGAACTCACGCAGCTTCCGAAACACGACATAATGTCCCAGGTGGATGTCCGGGCGGGTCGGATCGACGCCGAGCTTGACGCGTAACTGACGATCGCTGCGAAGTTTCTTTTCGAGATCGTCACGAACGATTGCCTCGGCCACACCTTTGTTCAGCAACTGATCGATCGCCGCGCTCTTTTCCTCGCCGGTGAGTACCATCCTGCTGTGGCTCCGTTTCGTTGTTATTCCGCGGCTGCGATGATAATCCCGAGATTCGCGAAGATTTCACGTCCGGCCGCTTCGTCCCGCTTCATCTGCTCGACCAGTTCTTCCACGGTGTCGAATCGCCTGTCGCCGCGGATCCGATCCACGAAATGAAGTGAGATCGTGCGGTCATACAGGTCACCGCGAAAGTTGAGCAGGAACACCTCAACGATGCGTTCAGTCCCGCCAAAGGTTGGTCGTGTTCCGACGTAGACCAGGGCAGGTCTTGACGTTCCTGGCTCCGAATCATGCACAGCAACCATGGCCGCATAGATTCCGTCTGCCGGGACAGTCAGGCGGTCCGGAACCGCGAGATTTGCAGTCGGATAGCCGAGTTCCCGGCCGCGATGGTCGCCGTCCCGAACGCGTCCACTGAGGCCGGGGTAACGACCGAGGGCTTCGGCGGCCCGGGTGACGTTTCCGTCGTCGATCAACTGGCGTCTGACAAACGAACTGGACCACTCGACACTCGTGGGATTGTGCCGCTCGATTACCTGTAACTCAAATCCGTCCGAGTGCGCGCGTTGCTGAAGAAACTCGGGCGTCCCCTGACGCTTGTGTCCGAACGCGAAGTCATTGCCGACGACGATGACCTCAGGACGCGCGTGCAACCGGATGTCGTCCAGGAAGTCGTCCGCGGTTCGGCTGGCCAATGCCTGGTCGAACGTCAGCAGCGCGACGCGGTCTATTCCGCTGTTCAGAATCTCGCGCGTACGCTCTTCGGTGGTGCTGATTCGCGTGGGCGCCTTGTCAGGTCGGAGCACTTCTGCAGGTAGCGGGTCAAAGGTAACGACCAGGCTGGCAATGCCCCGTCCCCTTGCCTCATTAACGACTCGACTCAAAAGGTACTGATGTCCCCGATGCACACCGTCGAAACTTCCAATCGTCAACACGTGGCGTGTGTCCGAAAGACTCTGCAGATCGTGAACGATCGGCTGGGACATCGTCAGTGCTCCAGAATCATCGCAGCGTAATCACCGTGCGCGGATTGACCGACGCCTGATTGCCGTGCCGGGCGGCGGTTCCGATCCCGGCAAAACGACCGTCGCTGTCATACGCCCGTACGGTCTCATCGCTCGTTTGCGCATTCGAAGCGAGTGGGACCGGCCGCCCATGATACCACGGGGTCGAGTCGGTCCCGGACATCGCAAACGCCGTCATCTCGAGCAGCGCGGTATCCACCGACGTCGCAAGCAATGGCCAGGAGTCCGAATCAAAAGCATCAGAGAATCGTTCCAGTGACCAGCACTGGTCGAGCACGAACGGTCCCACGCTGGTTCGAAGCAGATGATGCAAGTAGGCGCTGGTGCCGAGTGCCACGCCCAGGTCGCGAGCGAGTGATCGAACATACAGGCCAGCTGAGCAGCTGACCGAAAATACGAGGTCCGGGTGGCGGTACGAGAGGAGCGTGAGGTCGTGGACACACACCCGACGCGATGAGACCTCGACCTGTTCTCCTCTTCGCGCCTTCCGATAGATCGGCTCGCCGCCCTGCTTGATCGCGGAGTACTTCGGCGGGATCTGATCAATGTCACCGACGAACCTGGTCAACGCCTCGGTCACCTGCTCATGTGACGGCGCGGGGTGCCTGGTCTCTGATCGCTGAATCCGGCCGTCGACGTCGGCGGTGTCGGTTTCCGTGTCGAGAACCACGTGGGCTACGTACTCCTTGTGGCCCTCCTGGACGAAGTCGAGAAACCTGGTCGCCCGGCCTATTCCGGTGACGAGCACTCCCGTCGCCGCGGGATCGAGCGTGCCGGCGTGGCCGATGCGCTTCGTTCCGATTATCCGGCGCAACCGGGCAACGACGTCGTGCGACGTCCAACCAGAAGGTTTGTCGATCGGCAGAAACCCGTGCAGATTCATCAGCCGCTGACGGACACAGGGGCGGAGTCTCTGGCGATGCGCGACGCAACCGTCTCCAGGAACTCGTTCCGCAGCTCGAGTCCACCGGTGAGCGAGCATCCCGCGGCCCGACTGTGACCGCCTCCTCCGAAAAGGCTTGTTAGCTGAGAAACATCGACCTCGTCGGACAACGATCGCATACTCACGCGCCAGCCGTCGTCCTTCCGATAGAGCAATGCCGCGGCTCGGGCGCCTCTGGTTCCGGCGAGAAAGTTGACAATTCCTTCCGCTTCCGACTCGTCTGCGCCAGAGTCTTCCAGCATCTGTGAGGTAATCTCGGTCCAGATCAACTCACCGGTGAACGAGGTCGCTCCAAGCGCGTGCGCCCAGAGTTTGAGCGTCGAATACGGGCGAATCCGAAACAGGTAGTCGACAACGCGATCGAGATCCGCCCCGGCGCGAAGCAGGTCGGCACTTACATCCAGTGTCTGCCCGGTTGTGCTCGGAGTCCGCAGTCCAAGAGTGTCTCCCTGTATCCCGGTGAGCAGTGTGGTGGCAAGCGACGCGTCGATCTCGACGCCCAGATCCTCAAAGAGCAGCGCCAGAATCTCGCATGTCGCCGCGGCGTCAGCATCAATCAGGTTGATGGAGCCGAAGCGCGAGTTCGTTACGTGGTGATCGATGTTGATGACGGGAACCCGTCCCGCCAGGGAGCGGATAACCAAGCCCGCATGCTCGCCAACGCGGTCCTCATCAGCACAATCGAGTAGAACAAGCAGGTCGTAATCATCGGGGTCGACTGCGTTGAACGGCTCGATCGTGTCGAGATCTTTCAGGAACACAAGTGTTTCCGGGATCGTGCCCTCTCCTAGCGCCAGCGTTATCTCTCGTGTCGGTCCGATAAACACGCCTCGGAACGCAAGCAGCGCGGCGACGGCGTCTGCGTCCGGATTTGCGTGGGAGACGACAAGTGTGTTGCGAGAGGCGTTGATTGCGCGTTGAATTGCCCGGCTCTCAGTCGGATAGTTCATGCCCGCTCCTGGGTCGTGTCCAGCAATCAGTGGTCGTTCCGCTCGGCGTCGTCGGGCTGCTCCAGCGGGCGCTCACTTTCGCCGGATTCCTGCTTGAGGGTGTTCAATGTCCGGGTAATCTCGTCCGCGTGCGCCATCGAGTGATCCAGGCGGAACTGGAGACTCGGAATGTGCCGGATGCGAAGGCGCGGCGCGAGCAGTCGGCGAACGTAACCGGAGGCACCGCTGAGGGCCTGCATCGTCTCTTGCTGTTCGGCCTCATCGGCGAAGACTGACGCGAAAATCGTTGCGTAGCGGAGATCAGGACTCATCTCGACACGGGTGATACTCACCATCCCGAGTCGAGGGTCTTTCATTTCGTACGCGAGGATTTCACTCACTTCATCACGAATCAGATCCGCGACCTGCTGGCGTCTGCGTCCGGACATTGTCGTTCTCCCGATTTCAGCGCCATCCTGGATCCGGGCGTTCGCTCTCAACCACGTGAACGTGGGCAACGCCCGAATCTGCAGGATTTTACAGCGATCGTTCGACCTGTTCCACGTGATAGAACTCGATCTGGTCGCTTTCCTCAATCTCATTGAAGTTCGTGATGCCAAGCCCGCACTCGTACCCTGCCTGGACTTCGCGCACATCGTCTTTGAATCGCTTCAACGAAGACACGGTGCCATCATGCACCACCGTACCGCTGCGAAGCACGCGCACGCGTGAGTTCCGTGTCCCTTTACCGTCCAGCATATACAGACCCGCGACAACCTCCCGGTTGGGCAATCGGAAGATCTGACGAACCTCGGCATAGCCGTCGGTCACCTCTTTCGATTCAGGTTCCAGCAATCCGGACATCGCGGCACGAATGTCGTCGACAAGGTTGTAGATGATGTTGTAGTAGCGGACATCGACGCCTGCCGAATCCGCCGACCGTTTCGCCGCGGCGTCGGGTCTCACGCTGAATCCGATAATCACGGCGCCAGAGGCTTGCGAAAGCATGACGTCTGATTCGGTGATCGCTCCGGTATCAGCGTGAACAACGCGAATCCCGACTGAGTCAGATTCGTCGTTCAGTTTCTGGAGGGAACCCTGGATCGCTTCCAGTGAACCGCGTACGTCCGCCTTGATGACCAGGCGCAACTCCTGGGACGCATCTTCATCAGCACCGTAACTTTCGTCGAGTTTGACGACTCGGGTTTCGGCAAACGCCTCCGCCCGCCGCTGGCGCTGACGCTCCTCGGCAAGATCTCGCGCGGTACGCTCTTCTTGCACGGCCTGCAAGTAGTCACCCGCTTGCGGCGCCTGAATCAGCCCGAGGATCTCAACTGGCATACCAGGCTCCGCCCGACGCACCCGGCGTCCCCGGTCGTCGTGCATCGCCCGGATCCGGCCCCAGGTTGCCCCGACCACCACCGTATCGCGCTGCTGTAGTGTGCCCGACTGCACGAGCACCGTGGCAACCGGTCCCCGATTACGGTCGACTTCCGCTTCGACTATGACGCCGACCGCGGGAAGCTCCGGATTCGCTTTCAACTCCTGGATGTCCGCCACCAGGTTGATCATCTCAAGGAGGTCTTCAATGCCATACCCTTCTTTGGCGGATATCTCAACCAGGGGGACCTCACCGCCGTACTCTTCGGGAATCACGCCGGCTTCGGTCAACTGCTGTTTCACCCGGTCCGGGTTCGCCTGCGGAAGGTCAATCTT
>SKKR01000588.1 GCA_007123655.1 Thermomicrobiaceae bacterium | reverse complement strand
TCGGAGCCGTTGTGAGCTGGGCCAGGGCTGGAGTCGGCGCAATCGCCACGCAATCCCTCGCGAACACGTCATACGGCCACCGGGGCCTCGCGCTGTTACAGGCGGGATGGACCGCCAAGAGCGTCGTTGATTACCTCACTGCGAACGATCCGGAACGAGGGCTCCGCCAGGTCGGAATCGTTGATGATTCCGGAAACGCCGCGAATTACACCGGAAACGATTGCTATCACTGGGCCGGAGGCAAGACCGGTCCAGGTTTCTGTGTCCAGGGCAACATTCTCGTCAGTCAGGACACCACGGACGCCATGGCGGGCGCGTATGCAAGCACCAGCGGAAGCTTTCCTCACCGGCTTATCAGCTCCCTCGAAGCCGGCCAGGAAGCGGGAGGCGATAGCCGCGGCCAGCAATCCGCCGCCCTGCTCGTGGTTCGCCAGGGCGCCGGGTACGGTGGTGGCGATGATCGCTTGCTGGATCTGCACGTTGAGGATCACGACACCCCGATATCAGAGTTACGTCGACTGTACGAACTCCATCAGGTATTCTTCGGGACTGACGACCCGGAGCTGGTGCCGCTGGATGACCAGACTCTGACCCGCGTCGCTCGAAACCTGCACGTGCTCGGCTTCTTGCCGGACGCTGGCACCCGGGATCGCCAGGAAATTCTGCGCGCTCTGGCGGCGTACGCGGGCAATGAAAACCTGGAGGAAAGGCTGCGCGAGGACGACAAGCTCGACACGGTAATCCTGTCGTTCCTCGACCGACATTCCGCCCAGTTGTCGAACTAGCTCCTGACAATCCATACCGTAGTCGCTGGAAGTGGAACAGGTGGTGCCTCTCTGTGTTCTTGCGGACCGTGCTGCTCGCGACTCTGATCCTGGGTGGATTTCTGACCTGGGACGTGGCCCGAGCGCAGGATGACCAACCCGAAGAAGTTCGAACAGAATCAGAGACGCTGCGCGCCGAGGTCGTAGAAGTCGTCGAGGAAGGGGTTCACGACCTCGGACCGATCACGCAGCCTTACCAGCATCTCCTGGTCGAGTTGAAAGAGGGAGACCGCTCGGGCGAGATCGTGGAAGTCGAGGTCGGGGTCATCGATCTCAATACCACCGAGCATCTGTACCGTGCCGGCGACGACGTCTTCGTCTCCTACACGCCGGTGACGGAACCTGGCCAACGGGAACGGTTCATCATCACCGACCGGGTCCGAACGACTCCGTTGTTCATTCTCGCGGGCATGTTCGCTCTTGCGATCATCGCACTCGGTCGCTGGAAGGGTGTTCGCGCGCTGCTCGGGCTCGGGTTCACGTTCGTCGTCATCATCTGGTTCCTGATTCCGAGGATCCTTGACGGCGCCAATCCGGTGACCACGAGTGTCCTTGCGGCGATATTCATCTTCATGTTCACCCTGTACATCGTCCACGGGATCGGACGGATGACAACCGCCGCGGTCCTCGGAACCAGCATCAGTCTGATGCTCACAGGATTACTTGCCTATATCTGGGTCCGGTTCGCGTCGCTGACTGGACTGGCCTCAGACGAGGCCGCCTTCATCCAGGTCATGGTAGGCGGCGAGGGCATCAACATGCAGGGGCTTCTGCTCGGGGGAATCATCATCGGCGCACTCGGCGTCCTGGATGACGTAACGGTAAGTCAGAGCTCAACGGTGTTCGAGTTACGCAAGGCGAACACAAGACTGACGATGTCCCAGCTGTTCGGGTCCGGGATTACGGTCGGCCGGGATCACATCGCCGCGACGGTGAACACACTGGTTCTGGCCTACGCGGGCGTCGCGCTGCCACTGTTGATCCTGTTCACGCAGATCGATGAGCCGTTTCTGTACGTGATAAACCGGGAGGTCCTGGCGGAGGAGATCGTTCGCACGCTGGTCGGCAGTCTGGGGTTGATCAGTGCGGTACCACTGACGACGGGTATCGCATCCTGGATGGCGGTCCGGAGCAAACCGGAAGACATCGCCGACTATCACCACGGCCACCATCATTGATGCATTGCGAGCATCTACGCCCGAGAGAATGGTCTTCGTCCTGAACGCGCTGCCTTCTGGCGGGCGACGGCGCGCGTGTCCCGGAAAAGCCAGACCAGGACCGCGCCCGCCACGAATCCACCTACGTGTGCCCAGAACGCGATCCCGCCGGCCGCCTCGCCGGCGCCTTCCAGCGCAGCGACTCCCGCGACAAGCTGTGTCAGGAACCAGAGACCCAGCATAAGAATCGCGGGAACCATGAAGATCAGAGGAAGCCCGAAAAATACGAGGACGCGCACCATGCCGGTCGGAAACAGAAGCAGGTAAGCGCCCATGACCGCTGAAATCGCCCCGCTGGCGCCGATCATCGGAATCGTGCTGGTTGGATCAAAAGCAATGTGCGTCATGGCGGCGGCAAGGCCCCCGAGTAGATAGAAAAACAGGTAGCCGATGTGCCCCATCGCGTCCTCGATGTTGTCTCCAAAGATCCAGAGAAAGAGCATGTTTCCGAAGAAGTGCGCCAGGCTGCCGTGCATGAACATCGACGTGAACAGCGTCGAGTAGGTTTCGAGGTTTCCCACTGATGGGGATTGAAGCGCCGGGACAACGTCCGCCGGAACGGCTCCCCAGGAGAACACGAACCGCTCGAGTTCGGCCATTGGCCTGGTGAACTGATAAACGAAGACTGAGAGATTGATCAGGATAAGCGACCAGTTGACGTATGGGCTGATGCGCCGGCCGCGGTTGTCGTCACCGATGGGGATCACTGCGTGCGCCTTTGAACGTTATGCCGGACAAGACAACCACATGTGGGTGAAACCGGAACAGCCACTCCGCACACCGCGCGAGCGCCGGCGATGCCCGGCCGGCACCCACGCGGTAACAAGGGTCACCCGGACGAGGAATTTCCGCCAGTGATACTGCTGAACAGCTCCCGGAAGCTGGACGTGGCCCAGTTCATGATTTTGCGGCGGGTCTCCGCACCACTGTCTGGCGCAAAGAAGATGCCGATCAGGATTCCGTAGGTCATGAACTTCAGCGCGGTCTGAACTCTGCTAAGCATTCGCCCTCCCTGCGTTCGCCGGCATCAGGCGTCCGTTACCGGCCACCTATCGGTCGGTCCCGGACGACCCTGCGGCACCCGGTTCGTGGTCAGTCCGCTCGTCATCGTCAAACGGCAATTCCATCGCCGCGATCTTGCCGCTCAACTCCTGTGCTCGGTCCGCGGCGCGATCCATCACCGCGCTTGCACGTTCCTTGCCCTGACTCACCACTGGTTCAGCACGCTGACGTACCGGGCCCGCGGCTTCAGAGATCCGGGATTCGAGATCCTTTCGCATCTCTTCTCCGCGTTTCGGCGTCATGAAGAGCGCGGCAGCCGCGCCACCGATCGCACCAACGATCAGTCCGAAGACGAACGATCCGTTCCCGCTGTTGTTTCCGCTGGCCATTGAGACCTCCCATTCTCCGCATAGCGTATCTGGCTCACGCGGCCGAAGTCGCGCCTGAACCCTTGTGTTACGTCCCCATTGTCCCATGGCTATGATACCAACCTGTCATTCGCGCGTTCCCGGTTTGCTGCCGGGACGGAAATCTTCCTGTGCTATGATCGGACGAATGGAAACTGCACGAGAACGGCGCGTCCTGAGTCAGGATTGCGCCGATTCAACCAGCGGGGGTTTGGGATGAATATCCACGAGTACCAGGCTGCTGAGATTCTCAAGCAGTATGGGATCCCGATCAACGAGGGGATCGTCTGCGAGACGGCGGATGCGGCCGCCGAAGCCGCTGGGAAGTTCGGCGGCAAGGTCGTGATCAAGGCGCAGGTTCATTCCGGTGGGCGAGGCAAGGCGGGCGGGGTAAAGCTCGCGGAATCGCCGGATGACGCGCGTTCCGCCGCCTCGGATATTCTCGGGATGGATATTAACGGACACATCGTCAATATGGTGCTTGTGGCTCCGGCTGTCGATATCCAGCGAGAGGTCTACCTGGGCGCTGTCGTTGATCGCGATGGACGCGGGGTCACAGTGATGGCGAGCGCTGAAGGTGGGGTGGAAATCGAAGAGGTCGCCCGGGAGTCTCCGGAAAAGATTCACACCGAGACCGCTCACCCCCATCTCGGATTGCGCGACTACCAGTGCCGGCGTCTCGCCTTCAATCTCGGCCTCGATCCGGAACTCGTCGGCGGGTTTGCAAAGATCACCCGGGCCGTTCACAAGGCGTTCGTCGACTACGATGCCGGACTCGCCGAGATAAATCCATTGATCCTCAACGGAGACGGTGAATGGCAGGCAATCGATTCCAAGATCACGATCGACGACAACGCGCTGTACCGGCAACCGGGCGCCGAGGAGCTCCGTGATCTTCGTGAGGAAAACGAGATCGAGGTACAGGCCCGTGCATCAGGGATCAGCTTCGTAAAACTCGACGGAAACATCGGCTGCATGGTCAACGGCGCGGGACTCTCGATGGCAACGATGGACGCCATCAAATTCCACGGCGGGGAGCCGGCGAACTTTCTGGACGTCGGAGGAGGCGCCAGTGCGGACCAGGTCACCCTGGCGCTCAATCTGGTTCTGGCCGAGCCGGATGTGAAAGCGGTGCTTATCAACATTTTCGGCGGCATCACCCGGTGTGACGTCGTCGCGGAGGGTCTGCTCGAGGCAATGGGCAAGATCAACGTCGAGGTCCCATTCGTGATTCGGCTGATCGGCACCAACCAGGCGGAGGGACAGAAGATGCTCTCCGACGCCGGGATTACCGTGGTTGAGACGATGGATGAAGCAGCGAAGCAGGTGGTAGCTGCCGCCGAAGGCTCGGCATGATCAACAGGCAGGGAGGAATCCGTGAGCATTCTGGTGAATAACCAGACGCGACTGCTCGTCCAGGGTATTACCGGCCGTGAGGGATCGTTCCACACCGGCCAGATGGTCGAGTACGGAACCAATGTCGTGGCCGGAGTGACACCAGGCGGGCTGGGCAAAGATGTCCACGGCGTTCCGGTGTTCAATACCGTTTCGGACGCAGTGGACAACACGCAGGCGAACACATCGATCATCTACGTCCCTGCCAGGTTCGCCGCGGATGCGATCTATGAAGCGGTTGACGCGGGAATCGACCTCGTTGT
>SKKR01000033.1 GCA_007123655.1 Thermomicrobiaceae bacterium | reverse complement strand
GTGGAGGGAATCTCTCCGACGGTGCTGGTAACCGCGCGACTCTTCTTCGGGGCCTTGCTCTTGTTCACGGTTATCGCCGCCTGGCGCCTTTCGCTGCCGGGTGGCCGGACACTCTGGCTGCATCTTATCGTTATGGCGGTTATCGGCAACGTCATCCCATGGACGCTGATCTCCTGGGCCGGCCAGCATATCGACTCCGGACTGTCCGCGGTGCTCAATTCGACCACACCGCTGTTCACCATCCTGTTCACCGTTGTCGCGTTCCAGTCTGAACGCCTGAGCATTCCGCGCGGCGCCGGCGTCGTGCTCGGGTTTGCCGGCGTCGCCGTCCTGACCGGCGCGGGTATCGCGGACCTGGCGTCGGAGTCGATCCGCGGTCAGTTTGCGGTGGTCTTCTCCAGTGTGTGCTATGGTCTCGCGTTCGCGTACGCCAGAAGATACATCTCCGGGGACCCGATCGTCCTGGCGGGCTCACAGATCCTGCTCGCGTTCCTGATCATCGCCCCGTTCGCTGCGGCGCTTGGCGATCCGCTGGCCTCCGAACTCACGCTGGAGCGTGTCGGGGCCGTGCTGGCGCTCGGTCTGCTGACGTCCGGGCTGGCCTACATCCTCTATTACCGACTCATCCGGGACGTCGGCGCGACCATGGCGTCCTACGCTACCTATCTGATTCCGATTGTCGGACTCGTACTCGGCAGGCTGGTTCTCGCGGAGTCGATCGGGAGCCGCGAGATCCTCGGCGTAGTCCTGATCCTCACCGGACTGGCCGTGGCCACCATACTGCACCGGGACGCGCCACCACCGGAGCGCGACGTCGTCGCTGCGGGCAATTCACCAGGCACTGAACGACCGTGAGGATCCAGCAATCCCTAGTGATCAACGACCTCCGTGGCCGGTGGTCAACTCACCTTGCGGTGGATACGGGAAGACGGAAACGACTCAACGTGGGACTTCCACACCGAAAGAACGCGCAACAGCGCATCGACACATTCAGCATCGAGCCTGGTTCCTCGCTCGGCGATGATCATCTCAAGCGCCCGGTCGACCGGGTAAGCCCGCCGGTACGGACGGTCGGACGTGAGTGCGTCGAACACATCCGCCACGGCAATGATGCGGGCGATTACCGGTATCTCGTCCCCTTGCAGCCCGTCCGGGTAACCCGAACCATCGAGCCGTTCGTGGTGATACCGGATCCCGTCCGCCTCCCGCCGAAGTGAACTGACGTGGCGAATCATGCGGTACCCGCGGTTGGGATGTTCCTTTGCCAGGTCATACTCTGCCCGGGTCAGTGAACCTTCCTTGTTGAGTATCGCGTCCGGGACGGCGATCTTCCCGATGTCATGCAGGACCGCGGCCCGCATCGTCACTCTCTGATCTTCGCGGGACAGTCCGAGTTCGTGCGCCATCAACTGGGATAGCTCGCAGACCTTCTGCGTGTGTCCGTGGGTATACGGATCTCGTGCCTCGACCGCTTCAATCAGCGCAACAATGACGTCAGTATAGCCACGCTGGAGTTGCGTCATCGAGTCCTGCAGGAGCAACTTGCCAACCACTGTCCGGATGCTTCCGGTGTTTGCGTATTCGACCGTCAGCAAAGCCAGCGCGCTGCCAAACCCGGCGAGCAGCAGGAAGTGATAGATCCACCAACTCAGGTGCCAGATCGGAGCGAACATCGCCGACACCTGCCCCTGAGCGAGAAAGATCGCGCTGATCAGGATCCCGACAACCAGCGGACTCCCGTTGTTTCGGTAAATCCAGGCGTAATGACCGACGACGTACACCAGCATTCCGGATGTCGCGGCCAGCAAGACGTGATCGACGATTGGGCTTCGGAGTGTCTCAGGCAGCGCGCCGGGATAGCTATTCGTCACCGCTGTCACAATCGCCAGCGCCGCGAAGGCGCCGACACCGGTGATAACGCCCCACGACATGAGTCGCTGATGGTCGATGATCGACGCGCGAACACCCGGTGACCAGTTGACCGTACCCAGTAGCAGGAACGTGGCGGTGACGGCCGGCGCAAGCCCGGCACTCAGGCCGACCCACGGGTTCATCTCTACTAGAACACCCGGCGTGAGCAGCGCATGCACCGTGAATAGCCCGGCCATGCTGAGAAATGCCAGTGACAGGAACAGCGCTCGGGGATCGCCCAGCTGCGCCGCCGCGGTCCGCATGAGAAACGCCAGCGCGAAGACGACGATTGACGTTCCAGTTACGACATAGAAGTGAAACACCGGCCCGGCCACGAACCGATCCGGAATCTGACCAGTGTAGAGCAGCGACAGGACGAGAAGGGGACCGGCGGCGATTACGAACCAGAGAAGGATCGTGCCGATCTGGTCGACCGCCCGACCGACCAGGGAATCGCTGAGGCCACGTACGGCTGTCTGACTCACGCAAACCCGCCCCGCCTAGATGCGAACAGATTGAAGTCAAGCCCCGTGTGGACGAGTCTGACATGAACTCGGGCAAGAATTGATAGCCCGAACGTCACGGGCGACGGGGGCGGATCGTCTGAGATTGGCCAACTGAACGACTGGCACGATGGGGAATGACAGCTAGAACACCTGCTGCCAGGGCTTTATCGCGTAAGAGGCAAACACCCCAGCCTCGTGGAACGGGTCGTTCTCGATGAGTTCTCGGGCTTCCTGCTCGGTGTCCACCTCGTAAACGATGAGCGCTCCACTGTCGTCAGTGAACGGGCCAGACGCCCAGATCTTGCCTTCCTGATGGAGTTGACCGAGGTACTCCCGATGCTGCGGGCGGATCTCGGAGATTTTCTCTTTGTTGTCATACCGGAACACCACCGCGAACTTCATTGACCTTCCTCTCCTGTGCCTGCCCGAGCCCAACCGGATACCGAACGTACCGTTTGTCTCACCTGGTTAGTCCGGGTCGACCTTTCCGGGCAACGCGCGCGGATCACCCGTGATGACGAACGCGGTCCGCTCGCAGACGTTTGTGACGCGATCGGCGATACGCTCCAGGTTGTGTGCGGCCCAGAGCAACTGGGTTGCTCGTTCGATCGTCCCGGGATCCTCCAGCATGAACGTCAGGAGTTCCCGGTAGACCTGCTTGTACAGACCGTCTACATCATCATCTTCCAGCCAGATTGCCTTGCACGCTTCAAGATCCTGATCAATAAACGCCTGCAGGCTGCGGTGCAGCATGCTGGTGCTGATCTCGGCCATTCTCGGGATATCGATCAACGGCTTGAGTGGCGGCTGGTCGATAGACGAGAGCGCGATCTTGGCGATCCCTTCGGCGTAGTCGCCCATCCGCTCGAGTTCAGTGATTATGAACAGCGCCGCGGCCAGTCCCCTGAGATCCGATGCCATGGGCTGTTGCGTCGCGATGAGAAGGAGGATCTGCTCTTCGACCTCATAGGTCCGGTCGTCGATCAACCGGTCATCATCGATCACTGCCTGAGCGAGTTCCGGGTCTCGACGTTTCAGCGAATCGACAGACCGTTCAATCGACTTTTCCGCCATGCTGCCGAGCAGCAGGATATCCTCCCGAACGCGCTGAAGTTGCCGGTCGAAATACGCGCGACTGTGAGATGCAGTTTCCATGGTCCGGGCTCCGTCCTAACCTATGCGCCCCGTGATGTAGTCCTCCGTGCGCGAATCTTCGGGGTTCGTGAAGATGCGCCCGGTCGGACCGACTTCAACGACCACCCCGGCGCGATCGTCATCCATCGTCATGTACGCGGTTGTATCTGACACTCTGGCAGCTTGCTGCATGTTATGCGTGACAACGATGATTGTAAACTTTTTCGCCAACACTCGCATCAATTCTTCAACGTGATGCGTGGCGATCGGATCCAGCGCAGACGTCGGCTCGTCCATTAGAACCACTTCAGGTTCTACGGCGATCGCCCGCGCTATACAGAGCCGCTGCTGCTGACCACCGGAAAGCGAGAAGGCGGACGTATTCAGCCGGTCTGCCACCTCGTCCCAGAGCCCGGCACTCTTCAGCGCCTCTTCGACGCGCTCCTGACGCTCGACACGGGACATCTTGCCGAGAAACCGCAATCCGTAGGCCACGTTCTCGAAAATCGATTTGTCGAACGGATTCGGACGCTGAAAGACCATACCAATGCGTCGCCTGACCATGATCGGGTCGACGTCTTCCCCGTACACTGGCTGGTCGTCAAGCAGGACCTGGCCTTCGATGGTCGTGCCGGGAACGGCGTCATGCAACCGATTCAGTGTTCGAAGCAGCGTTGACTTCCCCGAACCGGAAGATCCGATGAGCGCACTGACTTTCATGGCAGGGAAGTCCAGATTGATGTCCTTGATTGCCCGGAAGCTCCCATAGTAGACGCTGAGATTCATCGCTCTGAGCTTGATGCCGGTCGATTCACCGTTACCTGCCCCGGAGAAACGCTCGGCGACGCTGATCTCAGTGTCCGCGCGGTCATGTGATTCCCCGGCCGTCATGTGCCCGTCCTTTCGCCCCGCTAGCCAAACCGTCCGGTGATGTAGTCTTCGGTGAGCGGGTTGACCGGCGCAGTGAATATCTCGCTCGTTGGGCCGGCTTCGGCCACTTTCCCGGCTCCACTGTCACCAAGTGTCATGAAAATCGTGTTGTCGGAGACGCGACCTGCCTGCTGCATGTTATGGGTCACGATGATGATCGTGTAATGGCTGGCCAGTTCTTTGACGAGATCCTCGATGCGCAACGTGGCGATCGGGTCAAGCGCGCTGGCTGGCTCGTCCATGAGAATGACCTCTGGCTCGACTGCCAGCGACCGAGCAAGGCAGAGCCGCTGTTGCTGGCCTCCGGAGAGCGTCACGGCCGGATCGTGCAGCCGGTCCTTGACCTCGTCCCACAGCGCGGTCAGTTTCAGCGAACGCTCGACCGCCTCTTCGCACTCGCGTCGGCTCGCGCCGTCGAGTTCCAGGCCGATAGTGACGTTCGCGGCAATCGAACGGGCGCGCAGCGGGTTCGGCTGCTGGAAGACCATGCCGATCCGGCGGCGCACGATGATCGGATCGACGTCCGGCTCAAAGATGTTCTCGCCATCCAGCCAGACGCGTCCTTCGTTTCGCGCCCCGGGCAACGTCTCGTGCAGGCGATTAAGCGAGCGCAGAAGCGTTGACTTG
>SKKR01000259.1 GCA_007123655.1 Thermomicrobiaceae bacterium | reverse complement strand
CATACCTTCACCCGCATCAGATCGTCCCCGTCAAATGGCGCAGGCGTACGCACGCTTACGTATCATACCAACGAATCGGTTTAGCGCGACGTCCCGTCTGGCCCGTTCAGGCTCGGGTCGCTACTCCGCGGGCTCGACCCCCTTGTCGCGCAGCTTCTTGATGTCTGCTTCGGTCTCGAAGATCTGTCGCTGGATGATCGGCAGGCGCTCCCGCTGCCGTTCGAGATCGTGGATCACCTCGTCTCGCTCCTGACGAAGCCTGCGCAGGTCGGCATCGATTTCCTGACGTTTCCACTCGAGTTGCGCACAGTGCGGGCACCGCCCTTTCTGGTCCAGCCAGCCACCGCAACGCTCGCACGTCGTGGTCATATCAGCCAGCGTTAGTTCCGGGGTGGATGTCCCTTCGGCCGCGTGCTCTAGCACCTGGTTGGCGTGAATCGCCAGGCTGTGACGCAGGTGTTCCCGGAGTTCCTGCGCGATCTCCTCGTTCGGAAGCTGAGGAAGCAGCGGGTCAACGTCTCCTTCCACCCTGCGAAGCTCGGGGAGGGCCACCTGGTGTCCACGCTCCGCCCAGTCGATCTCTTCCCGGTAGGTTATGTCAATACCCCCGGCGTGTAGCGTCACTTCTGCCGGCTCGGCCTCCCGCAGGGACGTCACCTGGACGGGTACCGGCCCGAGCTGGGGTCTCTCAAGCTCGGGCTTGACCGGCTCGACGGCCGTGCGGTCTTCCAGCGCCTGCTCCACCGCCTGGTTGAGTTGTTCAATCCGCTCAGTCCACTGGTTCTCGTTCGTCAACGCTTCGTGAGCGCGTTGCAGATCGTACTGGAGGTCGTCGTATCGCTTCAGCAGTCGCCTGAGCTGCCGGCGTTCCGCCTGGCGGATGTGGACATACTGCTCGCCGGTCTCAGGCTCACCCTGGTGCGAGTGCGCTTCCGGCCCGGTTCCGTTTCTGGTCTGATCCTGTCGACCGCGGTTGAGCCAGTCTCGTAGCCATGACACCGGTGAACCTCCTGTGGAATGAACGTAGGCGCGTTTCCCGGACTCGCGGCAAACAGGGTGCCATTATTCGTTCGTCGGATCAGCCTCCGAGTGCTCGATGCGCCAGTTCTCGACGGTGTTGAGGGCCTTCAGAACCTGCGGCTGAAGGTTCTCCGGCTCAGGGAACCCGCGCACGCGGGCAATTCGACGTTCGGCGATGACGTTGGAACCGTCGAGCGTCCGGATCATCCCCAGAATCTCCACCCGCAGCTGCCGCTGGATCGACCCGATCACGACAACGGTGCGATTGAACCCTCCGCTGGTCCACGTGATGTACGCGCTCACCGCCTCCCGGCTGGACCCACCCGCTTCGGCCCTGGCAAGGCCCCGGAACGCAGCCGCGGCGTCCTCCGCCGCCTGCAGGATCTCCCGTTCGGCCTGTGCTTTGCGGACCTTGCGCATCTCCTCGGGCTTCAAGTCCGTGATCTCCGCGAACCGGAGCCGTACGCGTTCGGTCTGCCAGGCAATGATCGCGCCCAGCAGTATCAGTCCGTGAACGATGCCCATCCCGGTCGCCAGCACCGGCGTGTCCTCGGAGTAGATCTGCGACCAGTCCCCGTGCAGATCGCTGAGCAGGTCCATCGCGGGGTAGAACACGAGCGAGATCAGAATGCTGATGATCCCGAACATGATCAGCGGATAGTTGAAGGCAGCCCTCATCGGGCGAAGGAACGCGAGAAGGATCGCCCCGATTCCGAGCGCGATGCTGACAATGTTCCCCCAGAGAGCGATCCAGAAGCGGTCGCTCACGTCAGGCACACCTTCGTAACCAACGAATCCGAAAAAGAAGAAGAACCCGAACGCCACCACATCACCGCCGAACCACCAGACTGCGACAGCGTGACCAACCTCGTGGAGCAGCACACTGATCGGGATCAGGATGAAGAAGGCGGCGACGCTCATGTGCTGGCGATCAGCCTGGGTGAAGCGGTGATCGAAGAGCGTCTTGCGGTCACGAATCGTCTGGTAGATCGTCCGGATGGAGATCACTGCCATCAGCAGGCTCATGATCGCGAATCCGGTGAAGTCGAATGGCACGTGTGACTCCTTACTCCAGCGAATGATTGTAGCAGCCGGAGCCCTCCCCAAACCGCCATCGTTTCCACGAGGTCGCGGGACCGGCTCCCTCCCGTGGTGCTAAAGTAGGTCCGGATACCGCCCGCATCCTGGAAGGGATCCGCGTGACGGACGACGACATCGGCGACAACGAGATCCATCTTGCCGACAACCTGGACGTGCTGCGCTCGATACCCGGCGGCTCAGTGCCGCTTATTTATGTCGATCCGCCGTTCAACACGGGCCGGCCGCAGTCTCGGACCAGGATCCGGACGACCCGCGCCGATGAGGGCGACCGCGTCGGCTTCCAGGGCCAGCGCTACCGAACTACCCGACTCGGAACCAGCCGGTTCGCGGACTCGTTCGATGATTATCTCGCGTTTCTGGAACCCAGGCTGATCGAGGCTCACCGCGTGCTCCACCCCGCCGGCACCATGTACCTGCACCTGGATTATCGCGAGGTACATTATGTCAAGGTGATGCTCGATGAGATTTTCACCCGGGCGTCCTTCCTGAACGAGATTATCTGGGCGTATGACTACGGAGCCCGCGCCAGACGGAAGTGGCCCGCCAAGCACGACAACATCCTGGTCTACGTGAAGGACCCGAAACATTACACATTCAATGTGGACGACATCGACCGGGAGCCGTACATGGCGCCGGGCCTGGTTGGTCCGGAAAAAGCCGCAAGGGGAAAACTGCCGACCGACACGTGGTGGCACACGATCGTTCCAACCTCGGGCAAGGAGCGCACCGGATACCCTACTCAGAAGCCACTCGGCATCCTGCGGCGCATCATCCGGGCGTCGTCGAATCCCGGAGAACTGGTGCTCGATTTTTTCGCCGGCAGCGGCACCACCGGTGTCGCGGCACACGAACTGGGACGGCGATTCCTGCTGGTGGACGACAGCGAGGAAGCGCTACAGGTAATGGCCGAACGATTCAAGGATTCCCAGGACGTCCGGTTTGTCGGCTTTGATCCGCTTTCACGGTGCCGGAAGAGCAATAAGGAGCGCCAGTGACAGACGTGCTCGATCTCCGGAGCGACTGAGCCGCGCATCCGTCTCGCGCTCCATTACGAGATTTCACCTCCAGACGTCGAGCGCGTTATCGCGTCCGTCCGCAGGGCAATCATGGGCTAACTATCGCCCTGAAAACATACCGCGCAGTGTCACTGTGGCCCGGCTTGATATACTTGCACCAGTGGTTGCCTGGATCGTTTCCCGTGCCCTGAACGCGCAGGGACGTTTCCGGCTTCCGTACTGATGAAAAGCGCCGACAAGAATACAGCGCGAGTCAGTCGATCCGACCAGATAAGTGGGAGCGACGGGTGCTATGGTTCGATCTCAGGACGAACGCCCTGGATCTGGACCGGCGCCGGCGGAAAACGAGGTCGATGGACTCCACTTCGGATGTTCGATGTTGCGTCCTACACGGCTCTATCTGAACGGCGATGACCTGCCGGTCATGCGCTGTTCGCTCGGATTTGCAGTCCGGGGCAGAGAAGACTACGAGCGGTGTATGGCAGTTGCAGACCCATGTGATTGTTGGCATCAGCCGTCACAGAATGGATCCGGTTCCTAGACATCGGCCTCCGCAAGCGGAGGAGAACCTTCAGGCTTTACGAGCCTGAGCCGGTCCCGGTACAGGGCACAAAAGACGCGGAACCCGGCGGGAATTCTCCCGCCGGGTTTTTCATGACCTTCTCTGGATCGCGGTCATGCCTGGTGTTCAGGCAACGACCTCTTCCACGTCTGCCGGGAATGCCGCGTTGGTAAAGACATGCTGGATGTCATCGAGATCATCCAGTGCGTCCAGGAGTTTGAGGGTCTTCGATGCGTCGTTGACGTCGAGTTCGACCGTATTCTGTGGCAGTCGCTGAATCTCGCCCTGCTCGATCGTGAAGCCGTGCTCCCTCAGTTGATCGGTCACGTCAGAGAGGCCCGGAGGCTCGGTGGTGATGTAAATGGCATCTTCGGCCGGATCGACGTCGATCGCGCCCGCCTCGATTGCCACCATGGCGACCTCGTCCGGGTCGGTTCCATGATACGGCACAACGATCTGCCCGACCGTCTCAAATTGCCATGAGACGCAACCGGTCTCGCCGAGCGTCCCGTTGTTGCGATTGAATGCCGTCCGCACTTCGGAAGCGGTCCGGTTCCTGTTGTCGGTCAGGGCCATCGCCATCACCGCCACGCCGCTGGGACCGTAGCCTTCGTAGAACACGGTCTCATAGTTGACACCGTCGGAACCGGCGCCGGACGCTTTCGCGATCGCCCGCTCGATGTTGTCGTTCGGCATCGACTCGCTCTTGGCGCGCTCAATCGCCATGCGTAGCCGAGCGTTGGCGTCCGGGTTCGGGCCACCCTCCCGGGCAGCAACCGAGATCTCCCGGGAGAGCTTGCTGAACAACTGGCCACGCTTCTGATCGTTGGCGCCCTTCTTTCGTTTGATTTGCGACCACTTGGAGTGACCAGCCATGGTAGATCGTCCTCTCTTCAGGTTCCCGTCAACCCCGGCCCGGCTGAAAGTGAGGTCATCGCTGAATGAACAGTGACCTGAATCCCGTCCGGGGTGACTCTCAATCTTTCCATGAACGTTGCCGGGTTGACCAGCGGGTTTGGCTACCACGCCCGGACAACGAGCCTGATGTCTCCCTCGTCGGTTCGCTCGCGGAGATACTCCACGTCGGCGCCGTCCGCTATCGCTCCCAGTATGTCATAGATCAGGTCCGCCGCTTCAACGTCCCCGCCGAACATCCGGAACCATTCGTCCCGATGCATCCGGATATCGAAGCGATCCTCGAGTCCGGCAAGGAGCAGCTCTCCGGGTAACGACCGGACCACGATCTCGCTGTTCTCGGGGCTGGTCTGGGTGGATACAATGTCGGCGCCGATCGCTTCCAGGGTAAGCGTCATACTCAGCATTGCCCCCTCAACACCCTGTGCGCCGAGACCCACCCAGGCCGGACTCAGTTGCTCCCTCAACTCAGTGATAAACCGGTCCCGGTCTCCCGCCCGGGTAAT
>SKKR01000446.1 GCA_007123655.1 Thermomicrobiaceae bacterium | reverse complement strand
TGGCCCCGGAAATCCCGCTGAAATCAGCGATATCAACAGCAACTGCCAACGATTCGTTCAATAGCTCTTCTGCTCGCTCGAGCTGTCCCAGATTCATGTTCAGGAGGCCCAGTACCATGAGGCCTTCCACTCGATACATCTGGAGCCCCAGTCGCTCGGCTGCACTCAGTGACTCTTCGATCAGGGGACGCGCCTCTTCAGGTCGGTCCATTTTCAGCAACAGAAATCCGAGGTTGCCGCTCGTGAGGCTGAGCGACCAGATATCCCCGCGGGTTCGCGCCTCGGTCAGAGCTGTGCGGTAGATCGATTCGGCAAGATCCAGTCGCCCTTCGTTTTCGGCAACGATCGCGAGATTGGTTCGAAGCAGACTGACCCCATACTCGTGCCGGTGGAGTCGGGCAAAGTCGAAACCCTTCGCGTACCACTGTTTGGCTTGTGCGAGGTTACTCTGCTTCATGGCGATATTCCCGAGACAGATGAATGGCCAGTATGAACCATCCGGCGGGTGAGACTGGTCCTTCCAGATACTGAGCGCCGTTTCGGCCTGGGACGTCGCACGCTCGGTATCCCCTTTCCATTCATTTATGATCCCGGCACCGGTCAAGGCGTGCGCGTAGCTGACATCGTCCACGTTCGCATCGTCGACCGCCGCAAGATACGCGTCATAGTACTGACCACCAACGGCGAGGTTGTTCTTCATCCACCACGGCAGCCAGAGGGAGCCGACAATTTGCAGACCACGATCGACATCGTGTTCCAGGAACCAGTCGAGCGCACGTTGAATGTTGGCGTGCTCCTGATCGATCCGGTCGATCCAATGCGCCTGTTCGGGTCCGAATATGCGAGAAATCGCGGTCTCGACAAGCGCAGCAAAATGGTGCGCGTGGCGCTCGCGAACCAGCGAATCCTCCTCGCTCGCTTCAAGCTGCTCCAGCCCGAACTCGCGAATCGTTTCGAGCATCCTGAAACGTGATATGTCAGCCTGTTCGTCGACCAGAACGAGACTCTGGTCGACCAGTGCGAACAACTGGTCAAGATGTTCCGCGTCAAGGCCATCGTCAGACGAGGAACCGGCGACTGCACGGGCGGCTTCGAGGTCCCAGCCGCCTGCGAAGACTGACATCTGTCGAAGCAACCGCTGTTCGTCCGGATTCAGAAGCGCGTAACTCCAGGAGATCGTGTTCCGAATCGTCTGCTGTCGATCTGGCATACCCCTCGGACCACTGGTCAACACGGTCAGCCGTCGCTCGAGCAGCGGAAGCAGTGCCTCCGGAGAGAGAACCTTACAGCGCGCCGCGGCGAGTTCGATCGCCAGCGGCAGGCCGTCAAGCCGCCGGCAGATCTCCGCGACAGCGCTCAAGCGTGTGCCGGTCAACTCGAGATCCGGTCGAAGCTGCCGCACCCGGACTCGAAACAGCTCGATTGCGGGATACCCGGTTAGCGTATCCGCCGGTTGATGTGTTGTCGGGAATGACAGCGGGGAAATCGCGTACTCCTGCTCGCCGTGCAGCCGCAGCCGCGTGCGACTGGTGACGACCATTCGGAGACCGGGACACCTGGCCAGGAGGCGCGCGACCTCCGGCGCGGCGTCAATGACCTGCTCGAAATTGTCCAGCAACAGGAGCGCCTGCGAATCACCAAGCAGAGCCACAATGGCGTCCGCCGGTGACTGGCCGGGTGGTTCATGGAGTCGAAGAGCCCGGGCGATAGCCGGGAGGACGAACTCGGGTTCACGAACCATGTCCAGTTCGACCTGATAAACATGACTGAAACGCTCGGAAACCATTCTTGCCACGGATCGCGCCAGTACGGTTTTACCCACCCCGCCGGGACCGGTCAGCGAAACGAGCCGATTGGCCAGGAGATGGTGCGAAAGCTCCGCGATCTCGCGTTCACGACCGATGATCGGCGTGAGCTCAGCCGGAAGGTTGCTGCCCCGGCGTTCGATGAAATCGGTGCCTCTCGAATCGGCATCCGAGCGCGGGCCGGCAAACGCACCGTCAGTCTGAAGAGGTGATCCCTGGAGAATCTCCTGATAAAGCTCACGTGTTGAGTCGCCGGGTTCAACGCCCAGATCGCGCTCAAGTGCATCTCTCAGGATTTCGTACTGGGCGAGGGCTCGCGTGCGTTGGCCTGCTCCGGCGAATCGCTGCATCAAGCTACGGGCCGCGTCTTCGTCGAGCGGGTCCGCTTCGCACAGGCGGGTCAGCGCGGCAACTACTCCGTGGTCATTGCCCTGTCGCTCGTGGATAGACGCCAGCCTGGACAGTGCGGTGAGATAACTTGCCCGCAGTGAGTTCCTGCGTGGTTCGATCCATTCATCGTACGGGTCATCCGGAAGAAGGTCGCCGGAATACTCGTCGATCGCGCGCCAGAACAGCCCCGGGTCGGCGGACCGCCAGGCATTTGAGATCGCGTGCTCGAACTCGGCAACGTCGACCCGGATACGCTCAGCAGGCGTCAGCGCGACCACGTCACCCAGGCGCTCCACCGTCAGGACTCCGGTTTCGTCCCACGTTTCCAGCACGCGGCGGAGTTCATGGACGGTGACGTTCAGGTTATTGCCGGCTGACTTGATGCTCAGCTCAGGCCAGAGAATCTCGATGAGCTGTTCGCGATGGATCCGATACCCCGAAGACAGCGCCAGTATCTTGAGCAGCGCCGCTGGGCGTCGACGACGCCAGACAGAATCCGGCAAAAGAAGCTCACCGAGCACAACCCGGAACCCGCCGAGGAGATGGATTCGTAGTAACGCTTGGTCACTCACGATCATCTCCGCTCAACGAGTGATCAGGTCTGAAACATCATGGCGAAATTTGCCGGAAATCAAGCAATTGGTACTTTAGCACGCCTCGAATACAAATGCTACCGCTATGCCGTGCTGTTGCCGGCTATTTGAGCGTTAAGAGCCCGCTAATCCCTGCCTCCTAAAGTGGACTCACACGCAAACGTTCCCGCGACTCCGGCCGGAGCAGACGAACGTTTGAGCCGAACCCACGACGTGTTGTATTGATCGCACGGGTCCATTCAGATTGGCCCGAGTACAGAGACCAGGGAGTGGCCAGATGTATTACGAGTCGACACGGACAACAGCGACGAAGGAACGATTGATTACACGAATCGTGCTCGCAGGCATCGCGCTGGCATTCGTAACCCTGATAGCAGTGATCATGGCTCAGGATACGAACGCGGCAAACATGCGAACCGATTATCAGGACGGGGCGTTGATGGAGGCGTCGGCGCCGGATCAGTTTCCGGTAGTCAACGTCACCCTGCGGGACGCAGCGCAGATTCAGTTCGAGGAGGACAACTGGCTGCTGATCGATCCCGCGGCTCCCGCGACCAGTCAGTACTACACGAGAAGCCAGGACCTGATTCAGTTCCACGAGGACAATTGGCTGCTCATAGAACCCGCAATCGGTGACCTCGGTGAGCGGGTGATTCTGGACAGCGCCTCAACCCGGTTCATCGAAGAAAACGTGCAGCTTCCAGTTGGCTCTAGTACGTCGAACCTCGCTCAGGTCGATTCCGCCGATCACATCGGGGCTTTACGCAGTGACACGCTCGACGTGAGCCTGGGACTCGAAGCATACGTGACTGAAAAGGCTCCGGCACAAATGAGCGCACCGTACTGGATGCCGTAGCTGCAATGATCAACACACGGGGATCAGTACAGGAACGCTTACAGGGAAGACCCGGCAGACTCCACCCCGGAGACTGCCGGGTCACGTGTTCCTGCCAGAACTCTACTCGCCCGGTGGCGCGCCGCGGCCGGTGAATTTGATCTCGATTCCCTTGTCGCCGTTGTGATGATAAAAGTGCACGGGCGCGCGATCACCGGACGACACTTCCAGTTCAGCCGGACCCGCTCGCAACGGCAGCAACTCATCCGGCTGATCGGATCGGCGCGCGATGCCTTTCCAGACCCGATGCGTCCGGTCGATCTGGTACTCGTAATCGACAGGGCCCAGCTCTTCGCCGTCCAGCGTCAGCAGTTTCCCCCGACCGGAAAACGTCTCCACAGTTGCTGTCCCGTTCACTCATCAAGAGGCTGTCGTCCCATATAGCCGGCATCCAGATCGTGCCAGTGGGTGATCGTCTCCTCATCGATCCGCCAGCAGAGATACACAACGCGGCCGTCGCGCTCGCTGGGGAAGTCAACGATCCCGGACTGAATGTCCTTGACCTCGATCCCACGTTGCTCGAACTCATTGAGCTTCTCGCGGATCGACTCACCGAGCTCCAGAATCCGCTTCTCCCGCTTCGCCGCCCCCAGTGCGAGACCGTTTTGCCGCTTCCCCGGGGGAAGCTGATGCAGCTGTTCGATCTCCTCCTGCATCTGTTGGTGTTCGATCTGAACCGCGGCCAGGATCGGACGCAAGTGCGAGACCAGATCCCGCGCTTCGTCAAGCGTGTAAAGCCTGGCCGGCTCGGATTGCCCCATCGTGCCCACGCAAACCTCTAATCACCAGTCGACCGCTTCAGGCGTCAGAACGCCTGTGTAGATCACCCGCGCGTCTCCCGACAACCAGTACTCGCTGTTCTCGACCGAGATCGTGAGTTCGCCGCCGTCGACCTGTAACCGTACCGGCGGATCAACCTCGCCACGCTTCATCAGGACACTGGCGATCGCCGTTGCGCCGGTGCCACATGCCTTCGTCAGATTCTCCACGCCACGCTCGTAGGTGCGCTGGCGGACCGTGCCGTCGTCCTGCATCTCAACGAAGTTCGTGTTAACTCCGTCGGGAAATTGCTGGTGGTGCCGCAGCGCTCGCCCGATCCGGATCAGGCGCTCATTCGGGATCTCGTCCAGTCCGGCCATCCTGACAACGCAGTGGGGAACCCCGACCATTACTGAATCCACGGTCAACGTCTCGCCCTCATCGTCCCATGTCATGTATTCCAGCGCCAGCGAACGCGGCTGCGGCATTACGACGTCGCAGCGGTTACCGTCCCGCATCCGCACTGCGAGCCCGCCGGAATCGGTCTTCAGGACGAAGCTCTCCCCTGACACAAACTGGTTGTCGAACGCGAATCTGGCGGCGCACCGGCTCCCGTTTCCGCACATCTCCGCCAGCGACCCGTCCGGGTTATGGAAGCGGATCGTCACCTCGTTATCACCGGCC
>SKKR01000161.1 GCA_007123655.1 Thermomicrobiaceae bacterium | reverse complement strand
CAGGCTCTTTCACCGTTCTTCTCGTAAGCGCCCTGACATGGTTTCTTGACCGATCAGTGTCATCAACGTCATTCATGGCGGGGCACGATGTCCTGTTCCGGAAACGGGATGGTTCTGGTTTCGTGGACCGGTCCCAGAAACGTATTGGGGAATATCTCTCTGGTTGCGGGAAGGTGATCTTCAGGGGACTGCATCGCGGGACTGAAGTGCGTGAGCCAGAGCTCTCCAACGCGCCCGCGGCGGGCAATTTCTGCCGCCTCCGGAAACACCATGTGGCCGCGTTCATCGGCTCTGACCCGCTCCTCTTCAGTCCCGTACATACCTTCACACACTAGCAAGTTACTCTCTCTGACGAACTGCGGTAACTCGCTCGTCGGCCGCGTATCGGTAACCATCGAGACCTTGATTCCGTCCCGGGGTGGGCCGAGCAGATCGTCGGCACGGACGACGCGTCCGTCGTACTCAACATCCTCCCCGGCCTGGAGGCGTTTCCAGTACTCAACCGGGATTCCGCGAGATTCTGCAACGTCGCGCTGAAATTCTCGCGAGCGCGGCAATGAAAAACTGTACGCGAGACAGGTTATCCGGTGCGATACCTCCAGCACCTCGAGCTCAAGGCCGCCGGGAAGAACCAGGCGATCTCCGCCGAAGATTTCGTGAACGCGAAGTTGATACGGTAGACGGGGCACGATGTGCCGGAGCGCCTCGACGAGAGCCTCAGTACCCATTGGCCCGTAGATCGTGACGGGATCAGTCCGCATGCTGTGGGCAAGTTGATACAGGATGCCGGGCAGGCCGGCAACGTGATCTGCGTGGTGGTGGGTCAGAAGGATCGAGTCAGTGTCGTTGAAACTCCAGCCGCTGAGTTTCCAGGAGATCTGGGTTCCCTCTCCGCAATCGATCAGCAGGGTATGTCCACCAGTGCGCAGCAGGAGCGAGGATAACCAGCGATCCGGAAGTGGCATCATCCCTCCGGTGCCGAGCAGGCAGACGTCGATCATGCGCGGAGCATCCCTTTCATTGAGTGCTGCTGGCAAGGACACAGTCGGGCCGGAAACCAGCCTGGTCGCCATGATACCGGATCGCCCGCCGCACCTGTGGTGTGGATGCTATTATCCGGCCGGAATCGAAGTACTGTATGCAGGGGGATTGATGTGACAAACGGGCGACCGGCAACGATGGCGATGAACGGGATGATAGCGTCGCCGCACTACCTGGCCAGTCAGGCGGGACTTCGTGTTCTCCGCGATGGAGGGAACGCTGTTGACGCCGCGGTCGCGGCGAACGCCGTTCTGACCGTAGTCATGCCAGACAATTGCTCGATCGGGGGAGACGCGTTCTTCCAGATCTGGGATCCGAGAACAGGGACGTCGGTCGGGTTGAACGGCAGTGGCAGGGCGCCATCCGGCCTGTCAATCGAATCTGTAAGCGCGGCAGGACATGAGGTCATGCCCGAGCGCGGCCCGCTGACGGTCACCGTTCCCGGCACCGTCGACGCATGGCAACAGGCGCTGGACGCGTACGGGACGCGGGAACTCGGACCACTGCTACAGGACGCGATTGACTACGCCAGTGAAGGATTCCCGGTGACGCCGCATCTCAACGCGGCGATTACTCTGGCCGCGAACATGCTGGGAGCGGATCCGGCGGCGAGACGGCAGTTTCTTCATGAGGACAAACCGGTGGCAAGGGGAACGATTCTGCGACAGCCGGCGCTGGCAACCACACTTCGGACGATCGCCCGGGAGGGAGCGGAGGCATTCTACCGGGGAGTGGTCGGGGAACGTATCGTCCGTTCGCTGAACACCTGGGGTTCGCCGATTTCGATGGATGATCTGGCGGAGCACACGTCGACGTGGGTACAGCCGATCTCGACAATGTACCGCGGGCTGAAGGTGCAGGAGCTTCCGCCGAACACGCAGGGTGTTACCGCGCTGCAGATGCTGAACATGGCTTCCGGATGGGATCCAGCACGCTGGGATGTAAATTCGGCCGAGCAGATACACCATTTCGTAGAGTCCAAAAAGCTCGCGTTTCGAGACCGCGACCAGTACATCAGTGACCCGGAGTTCGTGGACATTCCGGTCGAGCGCCTGACATCCATCGATTATGCGCACGAGCTTCGATCAAAGATTGATTCCGAGAAGGCAGCGGTCGAGGACTCAGTGAGCCCCGGCGCCGGTGACACGGTGTATCTCTGTGCGTTTGACTCGAACGGAATGGCGGTCTCGCTCATCCAGTCGGTCTTCAGAGGGTTCGGTAGCGGCATCGTGGCCGAAGGTACCGGTATCCTCCTGCAGAATCGCGGGGCCTCATTCACGATGGACGATTCCGCCGCGAACAGCCTGCAGCCCCGGAAACGGTCGATGCACACGTTGATCCCCGGTCTGGCTCTTAAAGATGACTTCCCGTGGCTGGTGTTCGGATGCATGGGCGCTCATGGTCAGGCGCAAACCCACCTGCAGCTCGTGTCCAAAATCGTGGACTACGGCTTCAATCCGCAGGAGGCGATCGAGTCCCCCCGCTGGGTGGCCGGGCCCGATGCGCAGGACGATCCGCAGCATCTTCTTCGAGTCGAGCCAGAAATCGGCGAAGACGTGGTGAGTGCCCTGAGCGAAAAGGGACACGAAGTTCGCGTAACCGTGCCATTTTCTTCGGCGATGGGCCACGCACAGGCGATTCACGTGGATCGGGAGAACGGAGTGCTAATCGGTGGCGCGGACCCGCGAGCGAATGGCTACGCGCTGGGCTGGTAACGGGTCAGGCGGGTTCGGAGTCGATGTTCGGATCCCAGGGCAGGTGCCCGTTGTCATGCGGGCAAACGTGCCCTTCCGGCTCAATCACCGCACCACAGCGCGGGCATCGGGGTCTGCCGGCAGCGACGACTTCCGCGATCTCTTCGGCCAGGGCCTTTGATGCCTCGAGTGATGCTCGGCCGCTGAACACCGGATCGGCATCGCTGTCCTGTTCGATGTCGTGGGCGAAATACGCAACGACTTGCTCTTCCTCGTCGTAGCCGATCGCCATCTTGCCGACCTGGTATTCAGGTGCATTGGGCGGCGTCGACTCCAGTGCGGGCATGGCGACGGAGTCAATGTCTTCCGTGTTCACGCCCGTCGTCTGGAGTTGCTCCAGCAACTGTTCAATTGCTAGTCCCAGCGCCTGCAGTTGCTCTTTTTCCATCCAGAGCGAGACGACACTCCCGGGCAGTCCGCCGATCAGTCGGAACCGTCGCTGGCCAGGCTCGCCGATCGCCTCTGCCGCAAGGATCTCGAGTCGATCGAATTCGTGTTGCTCGAACACCACGGATGCGCCACTCCTTCAGGTTCGCGTTGCGTCGTCCAACCGAGCATACTATACGCTGTGCGCTACGGTCATACCGTTGCCGGACGCGCGCCGCCGATTATGGCAGGATGGCTACCAGTTGCAGATTCGTTCGTCTTACACACGAGGACAATTGTCGTTAAGCGCGGTACGTCAGTGAACGGTGCCGTCTGGACCCGGAAGGGAAGCAGTCTCACAAATGGACAAACGCGTATTGCTTGGCGTTTCAGGCCTCGTCGGAGTGGTGCTCCTTGTGGGAGTGATCCTCGCTCTGGGCAGTTGCAACGGCGATGATGACGAAGTCGCTGACGAGCCGACTCCGACGGCGGTGGCCGATGATGTGGATGAGGTCGCGACGGACGACGCAGACCCCACTCCCGTGGTTGACGACACAGAAGCAACCGACGATGCGGAGCCGGTTGACGATGCCCCGGACGAAGAGATTCAACTTCCCGAAGGGCAGCCAGAAGTCCCACAGAGCGATGAGATGGCCTATGGCTTCAACATCGCCTGGCGCGCCGATGAAGGTGGCCTGGAGTACAACCAAAACACCCGGCTCGCAGTGGAGCAGGCGGGTTTCAACGGGGTCCGATGCCAGGTGCATTGGAGTGAAGTGCAACGCGAGCCTGACTGGCTCGATCCATTGCCGATCGACCGGATGCTCGACGCCTACGAGGGCACAAACGTTCGGGTGATGGTGTCAATTGTCGGTGCACCGGACTGGGCGCTCGACGAGGACGGAGAGCAACTTCTCACCGACTACAACATGTTTGCCGAGTTCATGAGCTTTATGGCGGACCGATACCGGGGACGCATCCAAGCCTGGGAAATCTGGAACGAGCAGAACATGGCGCATGAGATGCACGGCACGGTGCGGGTCAGTAATTACGCCCGGTTGCTCGAGGCCGGATATCAGGGAGTCAAATCCGCCGACCCGGACGCCCTGGTAATTTTCGGAGGACTGACGCCGACCGGCATCAACGATCCGGAAGTCGCGGTCAATGACGTCGATTACCTGCGCTCGTTTTACGAGTTTGAAGGCGGTCACTTCACGCAGTTCTTCGATGTTCTGGGCATGCATCTCAACGCGACGAATAACCCGCCGGACACGACCTATCCTGACAACCCCGGACCGGGAGAGTGGACTGACCACAACAGCTTCTACTTTCTTCGAGGTCAGGACCTTCGCGCGGTTATGCAGGAGTTCGGTGATGAGCGGCCGGTCTGGGTTACCGAGTTCGGTTGGACGACTGAAAACCCGGCTCCGGGCTATGAGTACGGCGCCGATGTCAGCGAGGAGGATCAGGCGAACTACCTCGTCGGCGCGTTTGAGGTTGCCCGGGAACAGATGCCCTGGATCGATGGAATGTTCGTCTGGAATCTGAACTTCACAACGATCGTGTCACCGGAGGATGAGAAGTACGCCTGGTCGGTGCTCAATGAGGACTGGAGCCCGCGGCCGGCCTACGAAGCCCTTCAGCAGATGCCGAAACCGTAGGGTTTGAGCAATGCGGAATTCGGCCCGAAGTCCGCGGTCAGCGCGGGCGCCGGGCGGCTCCTTAGCCGGCGAAGTAACGGGCGATTTCGTCCACATCGAACGCTGGAAGGCGACCGTGAACGCCTCCGTCGACAAGTGATCGCTGGTCAGGGTCGTTCGTAAGGGTTCCGATTCTCACGACAGGCGTGTCGACCGTCGCGAACGCCTGCATCCCGTCCGATACCCGTTCTTCAGGAACGACAACCAGCAGCGCTCCGGAAGCGATCAGTCCCCAGGGGTCGAGCCCCAGTTGAGCACAGATCGCGCGGGT
>SKKR01000315.1 GCA_007123655.1 Thermomicrobiaceae bacterium | reverse complement strand
TCGCCACACTCGATCGGATGTCGAACGGACGCGTAATCTTTGGAACGGGTCTCGGAAAACGGGCCGATTACGAGAAGATCGGCATCCCGTTCGAGCCGAAGAAGATCGGGGAGATGTACGATGAGTCGCTGGAGATCATCGGCCGTCTCTGGGCCGGCGAACGCGTTTGCTACAAGGGCAAGCACTACCAGATCGACGACGCGGCAATCCTGCCAACACCCTCACAATCTCCTCGCCCGCCGATCATGATCGGCGGCTTCTGGCCGAACAAGAAGCCATTCCGGCGTGGCGCCAGGTGGGACGGCATCATGCCGGTCTACGGTATGGAATCGGGCAACACGAAATCTTCGGCGGAGTTAGTGAAGGAGATGCTCGGCTGGTATCACAGCATCACCGACGACCCGGGTGAGATCTTTATGCCGGCGGCCCCGGACGACGGAGTCGAACCGCCGGAAGGCTGGGTGAACCTGTGCCGTGAATACGGCGCGACCTGGTTCTACACCTACCCAACCCGTGAGTGGCTCGACGACATGGAAGGGCGCATCCGACAGGGGCCTCCAGCCTGATCGATCGGCCTGGGCTTACAACGCAGGGGCGAGCCTACCCCGGCTCGCACCCTGTTTCCAGCCAATCACTAACTGCATTGCCATCGGCTTCTCGCCTACCCCGAGACCTTCTCAGCCGGGTCATGCGGAATCAGCTGTCAAACATTAGTCTCATCGACCATCCGGGAGACGTTCTTGTCACGTCAGACCCACCGAACCGTATATCCTCGCATCGCGACGTCTGTGAAGCATCTGGCGTTACCTGACTGTGTTCCGATGTGCGCGACGACGAGAGCAACCGCGTTCTGGATCTCGATCGAATTCAACAGGGGCCGAAAGCATAGCGGCTGAATTCCGCAATGGAGCCGTACTCAACCGGTGGCACGTACGTAAACTACAGCCAGGGTGACGACGGTGACGAGTTGCATCGCGTCTACGGCGAAAACGCCGCACGATTGCGCCAGATCAAGGCAAAGTATGACTAGCACAACCTGTTCGATGCCCATCAACCGATCAGCCACGCCATCTAGCGCTTGGCGCGCATTCCGATCCGAACGGCGAGCTCACCCTCTTGAACGTTGCGGCGACGGTCACCGGTTGTGGCTGTCACCGTCCTGGACCCACAGTGAATCGACTTATCCAACGTTGGAATCAACGCCAAACTGTGCAATAATCACCGACGATCGTGTTCGATCATGCGCGGCTGCATGCCCGCCGGCTGGCGGGCGCCTTTTGAGAGTGTAACCAGACCAGTCTTCAAGGCTGACCGAACCAGCGTATCCCGCAAGGAGGAGCATGGCACGCTACACAGGCTCGAAACACAAGCTTTCAAGGCGCGAAGGCGTCAACCTGACCGGAACGCGCTCCCGGTCACTGGATCGGCGCCTCAATGTGCAGCCAGGCGGACGCCGGCGAATGCCGCAACGTCGCGTCAGCGAGTACGGACGTCAGCTTCGGGAGAAACAGAAGCTGAAGCGCTACTTCGGAATGCTGGAGAAGCAGTTCCGCAACACGTTTGAAGACGCGCAGCGGTCGAAGGATCCGACCGGCGATGCCCTGCTCAAATTGCTTGAGTCCCGATTGGACAACGTTGTCTATCGACTCGGATTCACACCGACCAGCCCGATGGCCCGCCAGATCGTCAACCACGGCCACGTCCTGGTCAACGAGAAACGAGTAACGATCCCCTCCTACCGGGTCAAGCCGGGTGACTCGATCAAGCTGCGTTCCAAGGCCCAGCAGATTCCGTCCGTGATCGAAGCGCTGGAGGATTCGTCGAATCGAATTCCCTCCTGGCTCTCACGTGAGGGGAACAGTGCGTCCGGCCGTATGGTCAGCGAACCGAACCCGGAAGAATTCACGATTCCCGTGGACGTGGAGCAGATCATCGCCTTCTACGCGCGCTAGTCACCATTCCTGATGATTGAGAAACGGGGCTGCAAATGCGGCCCCGTTTTCGTGTCACGCTCCGGCTAGCACCTGCCGCGAGAGGTAGCTCAGGGACGCACCTGCCGGCGCTCGCACGATGTACTCGGCGTAGCGGTCAAGCGGCGTCTCCTCGTTGTTGATTATGGCCACCGATGCGCCATTCCGGGCCGCAACGAGCGGCACCCGGGACGCCGGGTTTACCGTGAGAGAAGACCCAACGACCAGCAGCATCCCGGCTCCCTCGGCCAGCGACAGGGAACGCCGAAGGTCCTCTTCGATAAGCGGCTCGCCGAACGAGATGGTTGCCTCTTTCAGAATGCCACCACAGTCCGGGCACGGTGGAACTCGGGCATCGAAATCGATTTCGGACGTGTCCTGCGGAAAAACACGCCGGCAGTCAAGACACCTGATCTTGTGGGAAGACCCGTGAAGTTCGATGATGCGGTCGTCGGCGATTCCCGACTTCTGATGCAGACCATCGATGTTCTGTGTGATTACCAGATCGAGAACATGCGCTCTGGCCAGCTCGACGAGCGCTTCATGGCCGGTGTTCGGTTTTTTCGAAACCAGCTCCGGATACCGTTCCCGGCGACGTTCCCAGTACCGTGCACGCGCTTCCGGATCGTTCAGAAAGTCTCGGAACGCCGTCGGGGCGGTGCGCTTCCACAGCCCGTCCGGACCCCGGAAGTCCGGAATGCCGGATTCCGTCGAGATCCCCGCACCCGTGAACGCGATCACCGGTTCACGCTCGACCATTGTCTGCGCGATCCTGTCCAGTTCCAGACGATGCTCAAGTTCAAGCGTGGTTTCCAGCAATCCATCACTCCTGCCTGAATCGAAAATTCATGCTCTGTATAGATTCTAACGCGCGGCCGAGCCTCAAGTGACGGACACGAACGAAGTCCGTGAGAAGCGTTGACGCGCCAGCACTCCCGCACGTCCGGGATGCCGGCGCCAGAGCACGGCAAGTACGTGTGCCGACGGAGATTATGGGCACCACCTCCGCGACGATCTAGCTGGGGTCGTTCGGTGGATCATCGTCCCACCGACCACCAAGCATCCCGCGGTCACCGCCAACGAGGCCGAACACAATCATCCCCAGTAGCAGCAGAGCGCCGAATCCGGCCAGTATGAAACCATAGGTTACGGATGCGGGTTCGAATCGCAGTTCGATCTCCTGCTCGCCTGCCTGAACTGGTATCGCACGAATTCCGTGATTCGCAGTCAAGACTTCGCGTGGCTGGCCGTCAACCGTCGCGTTCCAGCCCGGATAGGCGCCATCGGAGACCACCACATAGCCCGGTCCGTCCGATTCCACGCTCAACACAACTCGTTCCGGTTCGTATCTGGTGATGACCGCTGTTCCCGTCGCGTCTCCCCGGGGTAGCAACGGTGGGTCATCGATGACGACCATCGCTTCCGGGTCGAATCCGGGATCACGAAGTGCGTCCATTACGTCCATCCCGGCAGCGTCGAAAGCCTGCCCCGCAAACCAGGCGCGTGGAAGTACGTCCGTCCGTTCCCAGACGATGGTTCCGGCAGATGATTCGAACACCGGCTCGAATCCGTCCGCTCCTGCTTCATCGGCCTGCAGCAGCCAGAATCTGACGTTGAGCATGGCATACGCCGGATGGCCCGGTTCCTCGACAAGCACATCGTGCAGCGTGGTATAGGCAGCCGGCTGCATGGGATCAAATACCCCGGCGGCAACGTGTATGCCATCTGGCACGCCGAAGTTGGGCATGAGCGCCGGGTGGCGCGTGTCAACTCTGAACGGGCCGGTCTCCTCCCACTCGGACTCGAGAAACGCCGCAATCTCCGGGTCACGATAGCCTGCGACCAGGTCCTCCTCGGTCGGGTTGAACGGCATGGTGGCCGAGAAGAGATCCAGAATCACCACCACGGTCAAAGCGACGGCAAGCGCGGCTCCTCTGAGTGCCCGCCGGCTGGCGGCCAGGATCACGACGAGCAGCAGCCCGAGAAAGATCGTGAGCATCCAGACGTTGTCGACGGTTATGACCGGTCGGTTGGACGGATCATCGATCCCCAGTATCTGCGTGTAGAACAGCGGGAGCACGAAGAGCACCAGAACGGCGCCGGACACGAGCAGCGCTTGCGTTGCTCGGCGCAGGATCAGCTTCGCACGGTGACCGTGATACGCCGCCTCGGTCGAAAGATGGGAGATCGCCAGTCCGGCCAGCACCGCGCCGGAGAGATTCATCAGCACGTAGATCCGCGCCGGCGCCCGGACCAGGTCGAATCCCGGAACAAACTGATAGACCCAGCCATGGATCGGTGAGGCTGGGCCCACCGCGTACAAGATGGAAAACACCCCGAGCGCGGCAAAGAACAACCGGGTTGGGTCTGGCCGCAGCCAGACGGCGATCACGACCAGCACGAGCGTGGATGCCCCGATGTAGCCCCAGATCTCGCCACTCGAAAAGGCTCCCCAGTAGTCTGTTGGATTGCTGCCAAACACTGTCGGTAGAATCAATTGCAGTAACGCCACCGGTTGAACACTGAACTCAGAAGCCTGCTCGATGCTGAGCGTTGCTCGGACGGACTGTTGCGCCTGCTCCAGCGATGGAATGATCATCGGCGCGGCGAGAAGCAATCCACCTCCGGTACCAAGCCCGAACTGGACCAGCCGGACGAGTCCTGACCTGCTGCGGATTCGCTTCCAGGCGGAGTGGTTTGCCTCGCTCGTCGGGCCCGACCCGACTCCGGGAAGGTGAAGACCGCTAGACTGAATGGTAAGGAACAGCCACCAGAGGCCCGCGGCGCTGAGGGCGAACAGCAACGTCTGCTGGTGTCCGCCGGTTGCGGCGAGGAAGACAAAGCCTCCGGCAACTGACGCGAATCTCCAGGACGGGCGATCGACCAGTTGGGTGATCGCCCAGAGGATCCAGGGAATCCAGGCCGCCACCGAGACCATCGAGTAGTGACCGAGGTGCGCGACGAAGAAGCCTCCGTAAGCGAAGACGATCCCGCCCGCCACGGCGCCGGCTCGGTTTGCGCCCAGCGCGCGCAGCAGCAGGTAAGCTCCGATCGAAGCAACCGCGTAGTGAAGGATTGCCAGCCATTCGAGCGCGGAATAGGTGAAGGGTGACGACACCCAGTACGCGATCAGATTGGGCGGGTAGAGCAATCCAGCCTGATAGTTCCCCAGTTGCGGCAT
>SKKR01000076.1 GCA_007123655.1 Thermomicrobiaceae bacterium | reverse complement strand
GAACCCGCTCGCCGAGAACACAGTCTCGCGATGCATTTCGCACAGTAACCGGATGCTCTGCCATTTTGACGGGTCCCTAGAAAGCTTCAAGCAGTCGAGGAATGGCCGGACCAAGCAAGACGATGTAAATCGCCGGGAAAATCAGGAAGATCATCGGGAACAGCATCTTGACCGGCGCCTTGTGCGCTTGCTCTTCCGCCCGCTGTCGGCGACGCATGCGCATCTGCTTGGATTGGACACGCAGCACCTGAGAGATGCTCACCCCGAGCTGATCTGCCTGGATCATCGAAGACGTGAACACGTTCAGGTCATCAACATTTACGCGCTTCGCCATTTCCCGCATCGCCTCGCGCCGGGACTTACCCATTCGGATCTCGGAAAGCATTCTTCCGAACTCCCGAGTGAGTTCGTTGTCCCATTTCTCGATCACGCGAGCAAGGGCAGGATCAAAGCCGAGTCCCGATTCGACGCTGATCGTAAGCAGGTCAATTGCGTCCGGCAGTGACTGTTGAACCGACTTCTTTCGCTGGCTGATTCGGCGCTTGAGCCAGAATCCGGGCATCATGTACCCAAGCAGGAGCAGAAAACCGGCCAGGCCCATTCCAAGCAGAATCTCTGCTCCGCTGAGCAGAAACAGAAGGAAAACCATCCCCGACAAGGTCAGGGCAGTCGCGACGCGGATACCCAGATACTCGGTCGGTCCGATACCGGATGGCGAGCCCGCCTCGGCCAACTCCTGCCGGAGACCGTCCATTGCCGATCTTGGAGTAAATCGCTGGCCGATCGAGGAGAGGCGACGAAGCACAGGCAGCACGACACGATCCTGGAACGGCTGCTCCATTTCGAGCTCTTCCAGGGACGCGATCTGCCTGTGACCGTACTGGTTCAGGCGTTCCTCGATCACGATGTCCTGATTCGCCCGCCGGTAGCCCAGCACGACCAGACCCAGTGAGCACACGATCATGATTATTATTACAATTGCGACTACTTCGACAGTCATCTGATCGCTACCGTTCCTGCCCCGCTAAACTTCGATTTCAACAATCTTCTGCATCGCGAAGAATCCAAGCCCCATCAGAATCACACCGAGAATCGGCAGGCAGATCCAGGGCCATACGAACAACTCACTGATGTAATCCGGGTTGATCACGAACAGAAGCGCTGCGACGCCGACGGGCAGGGCAGTGATAATGTACCCGGAGATTCGGCCCTGAGATGTCAACACCGCGATCTCACCTTTGATTCGAACGCGCTCTCGAATCGTTTCGCCCATGACATCTAGAATCTGAGCCAGGTTGCCACCGACCTCATGCTGAATGTTGATCGCCGTAACGAGCAGGTCCAGATCTTCACTGGGGACTCGATCCAGCATGTGCTGCATCGCCTGTTGCGGGCTGATGCCGAGACCAACTTCGCGGACGACGCGCTGATACTCTGTCCTCATCGGCTCAGGCGTCTCCCGGCTGGCTAGCTCCATCGTCTGAAGCAGTGAATAGCCTGCCCGAAGTGAGTTCGCCATCATGCCTATACCGTCGCCAAGCTGATCGTTGAAACGCTGCGCGCGCTTCTTGGCAACCCGCGACACGTACCAGTGTGGCGCCATCCAGCCGATGACACCGACAACCAACCCCACCATCAGTCCCATCAGGGGCTCGGAGAAGCCACGGCCGAGGACGAACCCGACGAGAGCGCCACCGACAGCCGTGCCCAGACGCGTCAGCATGAATTCGCCGACCGTCATCTTTATGTCGGCCCGCGAGAGCAACGTGGCCATCCCCCGGCCGACGTTCCGGTTCTGCACCGCTTTGCCGACCTGGTCCGCGATGAAGCTTTGATTGCGCTCCAGGGCTTCATCTTCGTCGATCTGATGATGTGATCCGAACCGCTCCAGCCGTTCTTCCAGTTCGGGCGAGGCAACGCGGTCTCGCTGTGTCAATACCCCGAAAATGATCAGGGCAATCCCCGCGATAACCAGCAGGACTGTGACTGTTAGCAGGTCCATAGTAACTCTCCGCGCGGGCCGAAACTGCCCGTTGGTTGCCCCAGGTTCACGCTAGAACAACCGCTCGTAGGACGTGCCGAAAATGTTCGGCGGCAGGTAGATCCCGTGGTTTTCGAATTGCTCGACGAACTTCGGACGGATCCCCGTCGGCTTGATCGAGCCGATGATCTTCCCGTTCTCCTGGCCTGTTTGTTCGAATGTGAAGACATCCTGCAATACGATCACGTCCCCTTCCATCCCCTGCACCTCCGTGATGTAGGTGACCCGGCGGGAACCGTCTTTGAGACGGGACTGGTGGAGGATGAGATCAACCGCGGACGCGATCTGCTCCCGGATCGCTCGAATCGGCAGGTCATAACCCGCCATCAGACACATGGTCTCCAGTCGAGCGAGCGTATCCCGCGGTCCATTGGAGTGGACCGTGGTCAGGGATCCGTCGTGCCCGGTGTTCATCGCCTGGAGCATGTCCAGCGTCTCTCCGGCACGACACTCACCGACCACAACGCGGTCCGGACGCATACGCAGCGAGTTGACCACGAGATCCTGAATCGAAACCTCGCCGCGTCCCTCGATGTTCGGCGGCCGGGATTCAAGGGTGACAACATGGTCCTGGCGAAGCTGAAGCTCAGCCGCGTTTTCGATTGTGACGATGCGCTCATCATGCGGGATGAACGAAGAGAGGACGTTCAGCATCGTCGTCTTTCCGGAGCCGGTACCGCCCGAAACAATCATGTTCAGGCGCCCCTCTACGCAGGCTTTCAGGAAGGTGACAATTTCCGGCGTCAGCGTCCCAAAACGAACGAGATCGTCCGACGTCAGCGGATCTTTCGCGAACTTCCGGATCGTGAGTGTTGGACCAACGAGGCTGATCGGCGGAATGATGGCGTTAATTCGGGAACCGTCCGGCAACCGGGCGTCCACCATTGGCGAACTCTCGTCGATACGTCGACCGAGCGGAGAAACGATACGGTCGATCACGCGCATCACGTGATCGTCATCGTGAAACGTGATGTCCGTGCGCTCCAGACGGCCGGCGCGCTCCACATAGGTCTGCCGCGGGCCGTTCACCATGACCTCACTGACGGATTCGTCCTTGAGGAGCGGTTCGATGGGGCCGAACCCGAGAATCTCTGCCGCGATCGCCTCGAAGAGGCGCATTCGCTCGACCCTGGTCAGAACGATCCCTTCGGACTCGAGTACCGATGCGAAGGTCTCCTCGACCGTTCGACGAACTTCTTCCTGGTTACCCAGATCCATTCGTGGATCGAGTTCGGAAATCAGCCGGTTCTGAATCCGGTTCTTCAACTCGTTGAAATTGTCTGATTTCTGGGACTCGGATTTCTGCTGGGTACCGATCGACGGTCGCCGCAACGCTCCGAGTTCGCCGGAACCACTCTTGTTTCCGGGCCCCTCACCGGTCCCCTGCCCCTCCGAAGGTGTTTTCTCCTCCTGGGAGCGGCCGCTCGACCGCGTTTGTGTCCGGGGTTGTTGCGGATTCGCGGTGCTCGAATCGCTTCCCAGATCCTGAGTGGTGCCCAATCGTTTGAGTAATGACATCTCTGGTGCCTCTCCCTGTCAGCATCCGATGTCTGCTGAGCATGCCTGGCTTTGTCACGTTACGCCGGCCATACGTCCGGAATCCGGCGCGCCGGCCCGGACACGTTCCGGCCCGGATCAACTTGGCCGGAACGCCGTCCGCAGTCGTGACATCAGACGACCTCCGGAACGTGAACGCTCTGGTCCATCCGTGCTCTCAGGGGCCTCCACATCCGCCATGCTCGAGGCCAGTCGCCGGATCTCCTGAGAGATGCGGTGCTCTGGTCGGCTGTACACGAGTGGTGACCCTTCATTGATGCTATGCAGTGCCGCCTGAACGTCTTCCGGTATCTGAAATTCGATTTCCCGACCAAGATTTTCCGAGATGTCACGGGTCGGGATCCCCGAGTAACTGTTGTGCCGGTTGAGGACCAGACAGATCCGCTCTCGCTGGTACCCGAGAAGCGCCGCGATCTCAAGAAACTGAGTCGTATCCTTGATGGACGTCATTTCCATTGTCAGCATCAACAGCATGCGTTCCGAGGCATCCATGATGGTCAACATGGTGTCATCAAACCCGGGACGGGTGTCGACCACCACGTAGTCCGCCATCTGCGTCAGCACGTTCAGCGCCGCTCGCATATGGTCGGCCGTCACCGTCTCCGCCACCTGCGGTGTTGGTGGTGACAAAAGCATGCGAACACCAGAAGGATGAGTGAACAGCACATCATCCATCAACTCGGCGTCGAGCGAATGCGCCTGATCGACGATGTCCGCGATGGTCTTGGCGTCTCCACTGTTCATCATCACGCCGACATCACCGAAATGGGTGTTCGCGTCCAGGATGATGACTTCCTTCTTCGTGAGATTCCGAAGCGCAACCGCCAGGTTGACGGACAGAAACGTCCGTCCCACGCCTCCCTTGGACGTAACCACGCTCAGAACTTTCGCGTCCGTCGGAGAACGATGGGTCAGTTCGGCGGTTCCATCGAACGCCATTGGGCTCGCGGTCTGAGCAGCGGGACGCGCCAGCTTCGAGACGTGCCGGACAGCTTCGATCAGTTCGTCAAGGCTGAAGGGCTTCGACAAGAACTCTCGCGCGCCGGCGAGCATCGCCCTCCGGAGGACGTCCGGTTCATTCTGGACAGACATCATGATCACCGCCGTTGACGGCACTCGCGTCATGATCTCGGTCGTCGCCGCGATGCCGTCCATGTCCGGCATGTTGATGTCCATGAGGACAACGTCCGGTGTGAGCTCGACGGCGCGGTTGATGCCCTCCTTGCCTCGTTCCGCCTTGCCGACAACCTCCACATCCGGCTCGAACCGGAGCAGCTTTTCAACGTTGTCGCGGCTTTCGGCGACGTCGTCGACGATGAGGATACGGATCCGACTCCCTGACACCCTACTCCTCCACGTCTTCCGGCATCTCGGCCGGACGCGGCAGCGGCATCCCCAGATCCTCGATCATCTGGCGGAACGTCATACCCGGTGTATCCACGATCTCGTCGTCCTCCGGAGACCGTAGCGCAACCTGGAACTGTCCTTCGTAGTCAAGAATGAACTTGACCAACTCCGCGGACGCTGGATCCACTTCCAGAATCAGCATGTCCGCGCT
>SKKR01000562.1 GCA_007123655.1 Thermomicrobiaceae bacterium | reverse complement strand
GGTGGTTACTTCGTAGTTGATCGTGTCCGTGAGGCGGGCGACGTCGTCCGCGGTCATTGAACTCCCCGAACCGTCCCCAAAGACGATCACCTCGTCCCCCTCCTGGGGACCGGAGACTGTGGTGATATCAATCACCGACTGATCCATGCAGACGCGGCCAATGATCGGGCAGCGACGCCGGTCGACGGACATCCAGCCGCGGTTGGAGAGCAAGCGGTGCAATCCATCGCCATAGCCGGCCGGAACAGTGCCGCAGACCAGCCTGGTCTGCGCCACGTGTGTCAGCCCGTAGGACACGCCCTCACCCGGCGCGAGGCTGAACACGCGACCCAGCCGGGTTTTCAGCGTCATGACCCGCCGGAATCCCGGTGGCGTGGGCACCGCATCTGACGGAGGAAGGCCGTAAAGGGCCAGTCCCGGGCGGAACATTACGTTGTAGTCTTGAAGTTCTCGGGGGAGGACGCCACGGATCGACGCCGCGCTGTTGCTCAGATGGATCAGCGGCGGCACCAGGCCCTCGGGGAGAAGTTCGTGGATCGTGTCGACCAACCGTCGCTGCTGTTCCTGGAGATACGAATCGTCCTCATCGTCCGCGGTGGCGAAGTGCGTGAATATCCCGCCGAACCTGATTGCCGGCTCCTCGGAGAGCGCCCGGGCGACGTCCGCGGCCTCATCCGGATAGACCCCGTAGCGGTGCATACCGGTGTCGATCTTCAAGTGCACCTCGAGCGCTTCGTCGTCGAGCCGCTCAAGGACAGGATGGACGCGCTCGAGCCCGCCCGTGGAGCCAATCGAGATTGCGATGTTGTCTCTGGCCGCCTGCAGCACCAGCGCGGGATTGATCGGCCCGAGCGCGAGCACCGGCGCGGTAATCCCGGCCCGGCGCAGCATCATGCCCTCCTCAACCCTGGCGACACCGAGCCAGTCAGCCCCGGTTTCCAGTGCGGTCCGGGCGCACATCACCGCTCCGTGTCCATAGGCATTGGCTTTCACGACGGCCATGAGCCGCACGTTGCCGAATCGCTGCAGTCGCTGGTGCATACCCCGGACGTTGCCGGCGTACGCATCCAGATCGATAACCGCGTGGGTGCCGGCGACCGCGGCGACGGCCCGTTCGGCGAACGTCCCTGCCATCCTCATCCTCCGGGATACTCAACGATTCGAGTCGAACGACTCGCCGGACAGGCGAGCGGCGGTATTGTCGCAGATGACGCGCCGGACGTCTCTCCGACGTACGGTGCCAGGATGTCACTTTTTCTGTACGCACACAGATCCGTTCGTGGACGGTAGTCCTTTCCGGACTAAGGCCAGTTGCGGTGCACACGCGGCTAATTTCGATCAGGGAGCCAGGAACACACTCATGACGCGAAAAGCGCGATTCCTGGACTCCCTGTCACAACACCGCTGGTTTTGTGTTCGTACATGGACTGTTTTCCTGTGCCATTTAGCACGTAGAATGAGACGAGCGATTTTCTGACCGCGCGGGACGATTCGGGAGGGCGTGACACATGGAAGATCTGGTGCCGCGCGAACAGGCCTTCGACCTTTACGGGCGTACCTGGCGTCGGGTGGCAGATCAACTGGAAGGGCTGCGAATCCATCCGGACGCTGCCGTTCCGCACCTCGACTGGACGATTGGCGATCTTGCATTGCATCTGGTGCAGGCCACTGAAGTGGCCGGAAGGCTGCTCGAAGGTGAGTCGAGCCCGTACACGGATATGCACCGCATCGGTGAGGTCAACGAGCAGTTTCTGGCGATGCGGTCCGATCGTGATCTTTCGTCACTGGCGGTCGAGTTTTGCGAACACGCGCAGCGGATCGAAAGCCGTTTCCGGGAGATGCCGGACGACTTCCCGGTTCCATTTCACGGGGGAATGACGTTCACGCCCGCCCGGGCGATGGCGATGATGTCGTGTGAGCTGCTCGTGCATGGCTGGGACATCGCCCAGGTGACGGGGCAGGAGTATGAGGTGGTTCCTCAGGATGCCCGCCTGATCCTCCACACCGTCCTGCCGATTATGACGAAAATGGTGATCCCGGAAACCGTGAAGGGGTTCGTGGCAACGTACGAGGTACGGATTCGGGGCGGAGCGACGTTCCGGCTGCATTTTGAGGACGAAGCCTTGCAGGTGTCCCACGTTGAACCGGGCGGACCGGCGGATTGCCGAATATCCGTCGAACCATCGTCATTCCTGCTGATGGGCTATGGCCGGGGCTCGCAGATCACTCCGGTGCTCACCGGCAAAATGGTTGCCTGGGGACGAAAGCCCTGGTTGGCGATGAAGTTCACCAGGCTGGTGAAGAGTCCCTGATCAAAGCGGGGGCACGGAGACCCCCGGCTACCGGGGTGCGGTCGCCGTTTCGCGTCGGAAGACCCAGGGATACCGGTGCGCTGTCATCGCCGAGGTAATAGGGACTCCGGTTACCGAGGTGCGGGCATGGTGACGGTGACGGAGACAGGCGATTACCGGGTGTTGAGTGCCCGCCATATTCGCCCGGGCGTCATCGGCAGTTCGGTCAGGCGAGCGCCGGTGGCATCGAAGATCGCGTTGCCCAGCGCCGCTGCCGGGGCGATGATCGGTGACTCCGCCACCCCGCGCGCGCCGAACGGCCCGTGGGGGCTTGGATCTTCTAGCAGCTTCACTTCGATTGACGGCGCCTGGACCGACTTCGGGAGCGCGTAGTCCATGAAGCTGCCGGTCAGCAACTGACCGTTGTCGTCAAACACAAGTCCCTCGTACAATCCGATGCCGATCCCCTGCAAGACCCCGCCGCGAATTTGCCCTTCGACCTCAGACGGATTGATCGCCCGGCCGACGTCCTGAACCGTGAAGATGCCGAGAATCTCAACTGACCCGGTGTCCGGGTCGACCCGAACCCGGGCCAGACAGGCTGATACGGCGCTCGCCTTCACCTGGTTGGCCTGGTTGCCGTAGCCGAACACCGGCGCGTACGGCGATTCCCCGGCCGTTGCCCGCTCGAAGACCCGGGCCAGGGTCAGGTAGTGCTCGTCCGCGCCGCGGACGCTGACTCGATCCGGCTCGATCTGGAGGTCGTCGATCCCGACCTCGAGTTCCCGCGAAGCGACCTCCAGCACCTGTTGCCGGGCGTGATCCGTGGCCTCGATGACCGCGTTGCCGACGGTATAGAGGATCTTGCTGCCGCCGGTCCGGCCGGCATGCGGCGCGGATTCCGTGTTCGCAGTGGTCACCCGGATCCGTTCCGGCGGAATGCCGAAGACGTCCGCGGCGATCTGCGTCAGGCTGGTGGTGGTGCCGGTGATGTCCATCGAACCGACGACGACCTGCAGGGTGCCGTCCGCGTTGAGCCGGACACTTGCGGACGCGGAGTCGGTTGCGCCTCGCCGGGCGCCGATCGCAATGCCGACTCCTTCCCAGGGACCCGTGGTTTCGGTCCAGAGCGAGTGGCCTTCGATCTCATCAAGCAGCGGTTCCAGATCGAAGGGTTGCCACTCCGCCCCGTCGAACATCGGGTCCCCGCCGGATGCAACGTTCAGCCGGCGGATCTCGATCGGACTCAGTCCTAGCAGATGCGCCAGGTCGTCAATCGCCGACTCCAGCGCGAACGCTACCTGGGGCAACCCGGGCGCCCGGTAGGATCCGGTTCCGCTGCGGTTGGTGAAGACCTCCCGGGTCGTGATGTCGTAGCTCGGAATCCGGTAGTTCGAACCAAGCATCAGCGCGGCTGGTCCGTACGGAGTCTTCGAGAAGTAGCCCGTGTTGAAAGTGAGATCGCCCCTGACCGCGGTTATCGATCCGTCCTCACTGGCCGCCAGTTCGACGTGGATCGCTTTCTCCGGCGCTGGCGTGGTGGCGAGAAAATCCTCGGAGCGGCTGATCGTCAGCTTGACCGGACGGCCGTGTCTGAGGGCGAGCCAGCCGACCAGCGGTTCGAACAGCATAAACCGGGCGCCGAAGCCACCACCGACCGTCAGTGGTTCGATGCGGACGTCGGTCTCCGGAATGCCCAGCGCCTGTGCGACCGCGGTCCGGACCGCGAACTGTCCCTGTGTGGCGGTCCAGATGGTCAGCCCGCCGGTCGGACCCGGCGCGGCGGTCGCAGAGCGAGGTTCCAGGTAGCCCTGATGGACGGAATAGGTCGAGAAGTCGCGGCAGACGGTCACCGCCGCCCGGTCGAACGCCGCATCGACATCGCCGTGCAGATAACGGACTTCCCCGCTCAGATTTGGGTGCGAGTCCGCGTCGCTGCCGGCCCGATCCGGACGGACAACCGGCGCGGTGTCACCGAGTGCATCGGTGCCGCGAATGACGGCATCACCCGGCTCGTACGAGACCTGCACGAGCCCGGCTGCCTCCGAAGCGATCCCCTGGCTCTCCGCGAGCACGACCGCGACAGGCTGCCCGGAAAACGAGACCTGGTTCTCGCAAAGAAAGAAGAACACCCGCTCCGCGGCGGCGTCGTTCCGAGCGTACGCGGGGAGATCCGCCGCCGTGACGACATCGACCACGCCCGGGAGTTCACGTGCCGCGGACGAGTCGATCCCGGTGATCCGGGCCCTGGCGTAGGGACTACTGACGTAGCAGGCGTGGAGCATACCGGGGAGCTGAATGTCATCGGTGTATGTCTCCTGACCGGTGAGACGGGGCACCGCGTTGGGACGCTTCATCCGTTTGCCGATGTATCCTGCTGTCTCTGTCGCCATGCGTCCTCCCGGATCACGGTCCGCGTTTCAATCCCGGGTTATCGTAGCATCCTGCGGACCCGGCCCGAAACGGACCCAGTGGAGTGAAGGGCACACCGTCAAACGGTGAACTCAGGACTTGACAGAGAGCAATAGTTGGTGTTGAGTAATCTTACGCCCATATTTCCGCGAAGGAAAATGCCGCCCATTCTGATTCTGAATACTGAGGAGCGCTCATGGGAACTCGACTGCTTCGCCTTCTACTTGCGCTCGGCCTCGTTGCCGCCTCACTCGCGTCACTGTCGTCTGTCGGGCTCGCCACAGAGCCGGATCGGCTTTACTTGCCGTGGGTTGTCAACGGTGTGGAGATCGAGGACCCGCGCGGTTTCGAGACGCTTGGCCCGTTCTACGCCACGGTCACCGTTCATAACCCCAGCAACGAGCAGATCCTTGTCAACTTCAGCGCGACCGAGAGCGGGGTCCTCGAACCGTTCCTTGGACATCTGCT
>SKKR01000188.1 GCA_007123655.1 Thermomicrobiaceae bacterium | reverse complement strand
TGTTGTTCGTGCTCTCCCATAGTGCCCTCTTCTTCGGAGAATCAATTAATACTGGACGATGACGGTGCTTTCGCTCGTCAGCTGGAACGAACCGACCCCTACAATTGCGCCGACAACCGGCTGATAGGTATAGGTCGTTTCGACCGTTACCAGACTGCCTGGCTCCTCCGGCGTACAGTCAGGACCTCCATTGGAACAGTGAAAACCGACATAAACTGCATCAATGTTCGAGCTGAGATTCCCGGCACGCTCCTCAACGATCGGGCGCACCGAATTAGCATCAGCCACGGAACCTGTGTTCTCGGCGGCACGGCTGCCGTTCACCATCGCGTATCGGGCGCCTTCGCGGGTCGCGTTACTCACTGTGTGGTTGTTATAGACGAGCCAACCGAGTTCGATGATCCCGAATGTAAGGGCGAGGAAGATAGGCACGACCAGGGCAAACTCGACGATCCCCTGTCCGCGCGATTTCGAGCGTGAGACAGACCGACGCATCAGTTCACCACCCGCATCTCGACAGTTCGCTGCATCGGAATGTTCTCTGGAATTGGGCCGATGGTGATAAACGGACTGAAGTTGTAACTCATCTCCACCGCGACGCATTGATAGGGGAGGTTTTCCGGACCGGGTCCAGTCATCCCGTCAGTACACGGTATTACCCTGGCCTCTGGTTCAGTTCCCCAGATCGTTGGCCGTTGCCCCGGGTTCAGTGAGGAGTCCAACTCCTGATACGCGGCAAACTCGATGTCCGACGTACTAAGACCGCTCGATTGCATGCCGTAGGCGGCACCCTCGCGTGCGGCGCTGCCGATCTGGATATAGGCGGTAAGGGCGCGTCCGAAGTCCGCGCTGAGCGCAAGGAACAACACCATGATGGGCAGGATAAGCGCCAGCTCGACCATCGATTGACCCGTTGATTTTTCAGCGTGGTGCCTGCGAAACACTGGTGCCCTCCGGCGTTGCGACTGTCCACACATTTGTCAGTCGTCCACCATCTAGTGTAGTGGCCGCCTGTGTCGGGCAACATCCAGCATTCGTACCGATTGCCTGAGTCTGTTCCTACTTCGTGGGCGGTACGCGAGTCTGGTCCGGGTAGGAACTCTGGCGCTGGGGGAGGAGACGAATGAGTAACCCGTCAGGGATGGATGTCAGTAGTGGATGCGCATCTCACTGCTGCTGGACATCTCGAACGAGCCCCAGCCAGCGAACATGGCTACGACCGGTTCGTATGTATAGGTGACCGCGACGCGCACCGGACACCCGGCGTTGTTGCCACCTGGCGGGCAACGGTCGACCTCCTCTTCGTCCACCACGATAGGCTTCGCGGATGCGTCGCCAGGCCATTGAGCGGTAATCGAAAGCGCGTCCGCACTCAGCCCCGAGGTGCGGGACGAGACCTCGCCGATCATCGCCTGATAGTCGCCCTGGTTGACCTGCGTCGTCCCCTCGATCCCGTGCGCGACCGCATACCGGGCGCCTTCACGGGCCGCGTTGGTGACCTGGTGATACGTGAACAGCATCCGCCCTCCCTCGATGATGCCGAACACCATCGTAAAAAGGATGATCGCGACGAGTGCGAATTCAACCGTCGATTGTCCTGGCTGGGTCGTCAGTCGACGTCGCACGTTGGCTAGCTCACTTCCGTGTTTCCGCGAATCACAACCAGTCTACTGGACCAGAAAGACGCGCAGGGGAGATGCAGTGTACTTTAGACCCGCGTCGATATTGAACGTGACGTTCCCATGAATCCAGACGTCATGGGCGACGACCTGCCCGTTGACCACATCCTGACCAGTGTTTCCTCCAAGCTCAACGAACGAGCAGGGAGCATAGATAACGCCGTTAACCGTCATCTGGCCGTTGCCATGCATGTCAAGCGCCTCGTTGCAGTTGTCGCTCCAGATGGCAATATCTGCCCAGTCTTCTCCGAGCGAGGTGATCTCGTAATCGGAGTTTCCGGGAGAGAAATTCCCGTTGGGTGAGGCAAGGTAAATCAGCACGCCCTGAGACGCATCAAGTGATGTGTTTGCGGAAGACAATCTGAGTTCCTCTTCGAAACAGTAGACGCCTGGCTGCATGATCACGTCTCGAACATTGCCGCCCGGACTCAAGTCAGACGCGCTCGTGTATCGGCCCGGCTCCATCGTCCAGGTTCTGTTTCCACCGCTTCCGGTTTCGACAATCTCGGGATCCACATTTGCACAATCTGCCGTGGCCATCGGATCGTTGTTCTGGGCGAAGTTCAGGTAGGGATCCGGGATATATCCCTGGCCGTCGGTGATCGTTCCGGAGACGTCCCAGTCGTTAAAGTAATCTGAAATCTCGCCCTGCGCTTCGATATTGCCATCGACCTGGCCGTCTATGTTCGGGTTGTTTGCGAAGATGCACGAGTTCGAACCGATGCCGCCCCCGATGAGGGAGAAGTCCATTGCGGCACCGGACAGCTGAACGCCTGTTGGATCGTTACAGTTGGGGTCCTCGCCGAGCGCGATCAGCGCGAAGGGTACATCTTCCGGAGCCGTCCGGGCAGTCGCCTCGGTGGTTACGCTCCAGTCCCCGTCATACACCGCGCCAAGGAAGAAGCGGTCGACGTCGTGCGTGACGCTGACATTGACTTCGTCGTCGCCCGGATTCCAGGAGTAGTTTACGGTCGCATCCGGAAACCCGTTCGCGGCCACGAACGATTCGATCTGGAGTTGAAGATTGTTCGTGTCGTTGCGAAGCACGAGCCGTCCGGCCGCCATCGCGGATGCATCGGTCGCGTTCTGGACGCTCCGCCGCTCGGCGAGATAGTGACCGACATCAATAGACAGCGCCGCGAAACCGAGAATCGCGATCATCGCAACGGCGAAGATGACGAGCACCTGACCAGACGCGCACTCGAACCGGTCCTTGAGAGCAACCCCTCTATTCGCCGCGAATGCATCGGACGTCCCCCCGCTGCTTTGTTCCTTCACGCGGAGGATCCTATGATTCAGCCAGTCCAGCATCAGAAACAACTCTCAGTGAACTCGGAGCGCATGTCTGTCATCTGCGCGCGCATTTCAACCTGTCGTTCGAGCGTGAACGGTCCGGCAAGCGGCCCGATCCCCACAAGCGGCTCGAAATCATAGGAGACCCGTACCTGCACGAGTTTGTAATCCGCTGAATCGACGCAGAGTCGGGATTCAACGGTTGGTTCCCCGCCGAGGAGCAACGAATCTTCATCTTTCGCCCCGTTTTCGATCAACGCCTTCGCTTCACCCGTTGTCTCGGCACCCAGAACGGCGCTGACTGAGCCCGCCTGCGCCCCGGCGCGCGCCATGTTCCCGAGTGTCAGATGAGCCGAGAACGCGCGGCTCACATCGATTGTGGCAACCAGCAGAGAGACCGCGATCAACGAGATGAACGCAAGCTCCACAATCGATTGCCCTTTATGCCGGTCACATAACATCAGCTGTTACCATAACGTTCTCGGTCAGATAACTCGTCTGGTTCAAGTATGTCCGCGTGAGGCCGGTTTGTGACCTGTCTCGGGTTCCCGAATGAATCACTCGTCCGTACCCGATGTACCAGGACCGATGGGGGAGGTGGCGCAACGGATTTCTGCATAGGAAGCGTTTGCCGATGCGTTCGAATCCGTCTCTCCTCATCGGTGTCAACTGGACCCCTTATCAATCCGACCGCGCAATCGCGCGCATCGGTACCTCATGAACTCACCATACGAATCTATCCCGCCGCTGTCACTGTTCGTTGTACCCAAAGTAACCTCGCCATTCGGACTGTTGTCTTCGGTGCGACGGGCCAGGAGACCGGTACGTTCGTCCTCCGGATTCGCCCGGGCGGTACAATCACCTCCGGCTGGAGACGTGCAGATGAAGGGAACTCCGTACATGGCAGATTCGCGGATCGATCAGTTGGGGCGACTTCTGGTCGAATACTCCATCGACGTGCAACCGGGGCAGGTGATCGAAATCAGCGGGGGCCCGGTAGCCAGTCCGCTGATCCAGGCCGCCTACAAGTACACCCTGCTGCGGGGCGGGCATCCCGTCACCCGGATCACGCTCCCCGGGCTCACCGAACTCATGTTCGAGCACGGGAGCGATGAGCAACTCCGGCACCTGACGCCGATCGACAGGTACGGAATCGAAAAGGCAGACGGTCTGATCCGGCTGATGAGCGAAACCAACACCCGCTCGCTCACCAACGTCGATCCGGCCAGGCAGCAACTTGCGCAGAAAGCCCGTGGCGAATTGCGGAATACGATGCTGAAGCGGGCCGCCGCCGAAGAGCTCGCCTGGGTGCTCACCCTCTTTCCAACCGAGGCGTACGCACAGGACGCGGAGATGTCACTGGCGGAATACGAGGAGTTCGTCTACGGCGCGGGGTTGTTGGGCGATCCAGACCCGGTCGCCCGCTGGCGGGAAATCTCTCGGGAGCAACAGCGGACTATCGACTGGCTCTCGGAAAAGAAGGAGATTCGGATCCAGGCCGAAGGCACCGATCTCACCGTTCAGACAGGCGGCCGGACCTGGATCAACGCTGACGGCAATCACAATTTCCCCGATGGGGAGATCTTTACCGGTCCGATCGAAGACTCCGCGAATGGGCACGTGTCGTTCACGTTCCCGAGCACGATGAACGGCCGGTCCGTCGAAGGGATCAAGCTCGAGTTCAAGGACGGCAAGGTTGTCAACGCCAGTGCGAACAAGAACGAGGAGTACCTCATCAGTACACTCGATACCGATGAAGGAGCGCGCTATCTCGGCGAGTTCGCCTTCGGCACGAACCGGGGAATCCAGAAATTCACCGGTAACACGCTCTTCGATGAAAAGATCGGCGGCACGCTTCACATGGCGGTCGGCGCCGGTTACCCGCAAACCGGATCCAGGAACACGTCCGCAGTTCACTGGGACATGATCGTCGATCTCCGGTCGGGAAGCGAGGTCCACGTTGACGGCGAACTGTTCAGTAAGGACGGAGCATTCCAGATCTAGACCGGACCCGTGGTCACCAGAGCGCCGCCTGGAACGGGGTGCCGATGACCGGATCGGCCTCGATCATCCCTTACTTGCGAACGGTTCTCGGGGCCGGGGAATCAGGTTTGCCTTTACGCGAATCGTGCCGGATGCTAGCCTTGAGGTGCACATGATTGTCTGGCATCGCTGACAGGGGCACGGGCGATCCCGGCCCCGGGGAC